>CAYSVF010000015.1:0-1022 GCA_964434415.1 uncultured Parvibaculum sp. | reverse complement strand
TCAGTACATGACCTATCGGCGTCCTGTCGCTGGCCTTTGCCGGATTTTCTCCATTGGGCAGATGGGACTTCAGCACATCTTTCCAGCGGTTGAAGAATATCTCCTTGTTCACGGCCTGATATTTCTTGGTGCCCGCGCTTTCGTCGGTGCCGGACGTGATCCCCTCGAAATGTATGACCTTGGATGCGGGTTGATAGATGACCCGGTATCCCGCCTCCCTGAGCGAAAACGCGAGATAGGTGTCTTCGTAGTAGGAATTCTCCAGACTCGTCGAAAACCCGCCCATGGAGAGAAAAAGGTCCCTGGGCACCATGATCGAGGCGCCCGAAACATAGTCGACGTCCCGCGCATAGCTGTATCTGGGATGGAAGGGATCATTGAGACGACCCCAGTTCCAACCGCTCGCATCCTCCCACACGATCCCGCCGGCCTCCTGAAGTCGGCCATCGGGATAGATCAGCTGCGACCCGACCAATCCGGCATTCCCGGTTTTCTCGAATGTTTCGTACAAGGCATCCAGCCAGCCCGGCTGCGTCTGCGTGTCGTTGTTGAGGAAAACGATATACCTGCCTCGCGACAATTCCGCGCCGCGATTGCAGTTCCCGATAAACCCGAGATTTTCTTCATTGCGAAAATATCGCAGGCCCGGAATCCGCGGCAAGAGATGCTGGGTTTCGTCGGACGAGCAATCATCCATCACGACAACTTCGAAGGTTCTCCTGCACGTCTGCATGGCGAGCGAACGCAGACACATCATCGTGTAGGTAATCTGGTTGTAGACCGGAACGACAATCGTGATGTCCGGCTGCTCGATATCGTCGAACCGCAACCAGTCCGGGAGCGACAGGGCGTCCTCCCGGTCGATTTCCTGAACAGCGGGCCGGGCAACCGCTTCGATCCCCGGCGCGATGGCGGGACAATCTCGCACGCAGGCGCTTCGCCCTTCCGCCTCACCGAAAAGAATATAATGCACGAGAGGATTGAGCCCGCTGGTCGCGACGTCGGGATAAAACCCGCGGTCC
>CAYSVF010000014.1:0-16551 GCA_964434415.1 uncultured Parvibaculum sp. | reverse complement strand
GTATGGGAGAGATAACCAACCGTCTCCGGACGGTCACTCCTCTCTTCATTCTTCTTCCGCCACCACCATGTGCCGCTCGCCGTCGCCGGTGCGTTCCCAGGTTTCGCCCTCGGTCGACACCCGTACCGTCACGCGTTGCCGGAAGGCGGAGAAGCTGTCGAAACTCACCACGTCCACCGGCTCGTCGAACTGGATGGTGATCTCATAGGCCTCGCCGCCTGCCGTGTCCCGCGCGGCGATAATCTCGCCCTTGAAGGGTTGCTTCAGATAGGTGCCGCCCACGCGCATGCCGAGTTCGGGTCTGAACTCGGGCCGGTTCGACAGTCTTGCGCTCGCCGTGTTCCAGTCGCGGAACCCCAGCTCGCGCGCCGTCAGTTCCAGCGCCTGCCCATGGGTGACGCGGGTGCCCTGCGCGGCAAGTTCCAGGCGCAATTCTTTCGCGCGCCGTTTCGCTGCCTCTCGGGAGGCGGGCATATCTTTTTGCTGATCGGTCTGCATGGCAGCGATCCTTCCGTCATGTCGGCGGTCTTCAAAAAAGCGGGGGCTCACAATTGCCACGCGCGACCGCGGATGATCGGTTGGGCTCGCATGCATCGCACCGGGGATAAAATCGCCGGGGAGGTCTTCACCATCGGAAACAAATCCGGTGAGCGGCAGGCGCCTCATGCCTTCGCAGGAAGACATACGCCGGGGCGGGCGGGGGATCAAGCGGGATGAAATGGCGGTGGGGACGAACCTTGCACCAGTCTCGCCCCTCTCTCGCTTTTGGCTCGCTTTTGGCTCGCTTTTGGCTCGCTCAATCTCGACAGGAAGCTCGGTTTAGACCTTCTCCGCGACGCGGATGGCGAGTTTGCAGCCGGTGCGGATAACACCGGACAGGAGCGGGTAGCCGACCGCCTGTTCGGCGCCCTCGGCCAGCGCTTCCTCCTTGTGGCGGACCTCTTCCTCGCGGAATTTCTCGATGGTTTCCGCCAGTTCCGCTTCCTCGCCGCCGAGATCCTTCAGCCTTTCGATCTGGGCCTGGTAGTGCCCGTCGATCACCTCTTCCACCGCCGCCGTGCAGGCATGCGCCGCCTTCTCGCCCATCAGCGCGGTCGCCGCGCCGAGCGCGAAGCCCGCGACATGCCAGAAGGGCGTCAGCGCCGTCGGGCGGACCCCGCGTTCGGCGATCAACTCATTGAATTTGCTCAGATGTTCGACTTCCTCGTCGCGCATATGCCGGAGCGATGCGGTGATCTTGCGCTTATGCGGCAGGCGCTCGAAAACGGCGAGCTGGCCGGAATAGATCCGCACCGCGCCATATTCGCCCGCATGGTCGACGCGGACCATTTCCTCCACCGTCGCGCCCCGCGTCACGCCGGGCTGTTCGCTCAGCCGCTGGTGGCCGCTCGGGCTTTTGCGGGGATTGTTTTTGACCCCGGGTCTTTTCATCGCGATGTCGGCTCTGCGCGCCATCAGGCTTTCTCCTTCCTCGTCTGAAGGTAGTGCGCGACAGGTGCGGCGGAAAGGGCCGAAAGCAGCAATGAAATCAGGAAGTTGTAGCCCGCCAGCGAAATACCGAAAAGCGTCCAGGCGGCTTCGTCGCAGCGCGGCGGGTGTTCGCCGGCCGACAGCCTGGCCTGCAATTCCTCCACCGAACTCGGCAGCGCCATGCCGCCGCCGCAGCTCTCCGGCCCCGGCCAAAGCCCGTATTCCGCGCCCGCGTGATAAAAGGAAAGCCCGCCATTATAGAGGAACGCCGCCAGGCAGACGGTCAG
Organism: uncultured Parvibaculum sp.; assembly: GCA_964434415.1. Taxonomy (GTDB): domain Bacteria; phylum Pseudomonadota; class Alphaproteobacteria; order Parvibaculales; family Parvibaculaceae; genus Parvibaculum. The sequence continues at coordinate 14,794 of CAYSVF010000014.1, read as the reverse complement.
CGTGACGAGCACGAATTTCCGGCTCACCCCGCGCGCGCCCGCGATCCCGGCAATGAGCGCCAGCGGGATCGTCAGGTAATAGGGTTCGCGTTCCATCCAGCACAGCGCGCAGGGCACATAGCCGAAGCCGTACTGGAAAATCCAGGCGCCGATCAGCGTCGCCGCGCCGATGGCCGAGACCGCGAATGCGGCGCGCGTCGGATCGTAGGGGAAGGGCGTGTTCGTCGTCATGAGCCTCATTCAAGCACGCTCCTGCGCGCCTTGTCCTGCGTCAGAATAGCCATTTGATCGCCACGAAGCCGCCGATCAGCAGCACGATGAAGGCGATGGAGAGCAGCCCGAAATAGCGCTCGATGAAATCCTTGATCGGCGGGCCGAAGGCCCAGAGCAGGCCGCAGACGATGAAGAAGCGCAGGCCCCGCGCCACAAGGCTCGTCACCATGAAGAGCGGGAAATTGAGCGCCGTCACGCCGCTCGCAATGGTGATGACCTTGTAGGGAAAGGGCGTCAGCCCCGCGATCAGCACGATCCAGACGCCATATTCGTTGTAGCGCGCGGCGAAGCTCTCGAACTGGTCCTGATAGCCGTAGAACTGGAGGATCTGGGTGCCGATGGAGTCATAGAGGAAATAGCCGATCGCATAGCCGAAGGCGCCGCCGAGCACCGAGGCGACCGTGCACCAGACCGCGTAGATCCAGGCCTTCTCGCGCTTGGCCAGCACCATGGGGATAAGCGCCACATCCGGCGGAATGGGAAAGATGGAGCTTTCGGCGAAGGCCACTGTGGCAAGGCCCCAGCGCGCATGGCGATGCGCGGCCAGATTGAGCGTCCAGTCGTAAATGCCGCGGAACATCGGAAAGCGCACCCCTCACCAGAAACCAGAAAACTCCATTAGCAGGCGGGAGGGGGAGTGTCCATGCGGCACTGGAACGGCGCTCCGGTGATATGAAGCGACGAAATTTCCTCGCCGTGCTGGGCAGCGCTTTTCATTTGCTTTTGAATGGGCAAGCGGGGGCGAAGCGCGGTCAGGAGTATGGATGATGCGAGCGGATGCTTGTCTTTCCCGCGGTTTGACGGTCGCCATTGCGGCGGTTTTTTGCAGCCTTTCCGGTGCGACCCCCGCCATGTCCCGCCCGGATGGGCTCGATCCGGTCACCGGCGCCTATGTCGACGCCATGCCCGTGCGGCCCGCCCCCGACCGTATCCGTCTCATCGATCGTTTCGTGAGCTCGGTAAAGGACATCCTGCCGAAGCTGGACCTGCTCTATCTGACGGCCGGTTCCGACAAGGGTTCGATCGCCGTCAATCTTGTCGCCCCGGGGCACTTCACGCTCAAGCCGCGCAACGATCCGGTGTTCGAACCGGACAGAGGCATTCATGGCGACGGACGCAGGAGCTGCTTCGACACGGGCTTCAGTCCCGTGCGCGACGCCCGTCGTATGGATGCGCAGTCCGCCGAACTCGGCGTCTTCGTGCTGTCGAACGATTTTATGCCGACCTCGGCCTCTCCGGTGGAGGCCGGCAATCGGGAGACGCTGGTCAAGGCGCTAGAAACGCTAAGGGTTTTCGGAACCCCGACCACGGTGGGCGGGCGTATCACGCGCGGGGTCACGCTCAGGGCACCGTCCCGGTCGATCACCACCGCCATAGGGCTTACCAGCGTGATGCGCGGTTTCCCGGGGACGGACGGCTCGGCGGAATTTCTCTACCGCAATGGCGGTCGGCCGATTGCGCGATCGGGCGGTTCGCCGGACGGTCTGGGCGAGGCGAGCTATGTCATCGGCGGGTACAACCGACCCGACGGATCTCGTTGCGGCGGCTCCATTCGGCGGATCGGCGCATTCTATGCGGGGGCTCCGCTTGCCGAGGCCGAGCGCAACCGGCTCTACAAGGCGTTGTCGCGCTACCTGGCGGCGGTCGGCGCCTATGATCCGGCAGAGGCCAAGGGCCCTCCCTATAAGCCGCCGCCGCCCGACCCCTATGCGCCGTTGAAGGAGACATATCGCTTCACTGAGAAGTATCGCGGCACGCCGCTCGATCTTGCTGGTTACCGGGTGATTTTCGAGGACGGTTTCGACAGCGTCGGCAGCATTACCGACGATGAGGGCAAGGGGCCGTGGTTTGCACCGGTTCATACGACGGTGGGTGCGGCAACCTTCATGGCCCCTTCCCACGATCCGAGCCCGTTCTCCGTCAGCGGCGGCGTCCTGACCATTCGCGCCGAGAGAGTGGATGGCGAGTGGCAGACCGGCCATATGCAGACCATGAATTCAGAGGGGCGGGGCTTCGCCCGGAAATACGGCTATTTCGAAATCAGGGCGAAACTGCCCCCGCCGGGAACGACCGGAGCCTGGCCGGCATTCTGGCTCTATTCGGCGGACACTTTCCAAAGCCGGACGCAGCCTCGGGCCGAGATCGACGGTCTGGAATATGATGCGGGCGGCGCGCCTTTGAAATACGCCAGTGCGCTGCATTTGCGCCCGGCACAGGCTTACCGCATGGGAGATGTCTCGCGCCATTGGGGCGTGGGCATGAAAACGCGCGAAGAGGCGCTCGCCGATGGCGGCTGGCACAGGCACGGCATCATGGTCACGCCGGACTGGATCGTCATTTACATGGATGGCCGGGAATTGAGGCGTGTGCCGACGCCACCGCAATTCAAGGTGCCGCTTTTCATTCTGGTGAGCAATCAACTGATTTCCCGGCAGGCGCCCAGGGCTGTGAGCCCGATCGACTTCAAGGTCGATTATGTGCGGGTCTGGGCGAAGAAGTAGCGCCGTTTTGCGCGAAACCGTTTGCCGCTGCGCCGCGGGTGATTATGATGCGGCCCTTCCGGCGGCGCCGCGCGCCCGCTTTGCGAAGCCCCTGTGGCGGAACTGGTAGACGCGACAGACTCAAAATCTGTTTCTGGCAACAGAGTGCCCGTTCGAGTCGGGCCAGGGGCACCATTTTCCCAGATCAAAGATAGCCGAGCTTCTCCATCAAGGGACCAAAAGCCTCCTCGATGCGCCGGGCGGCCTGGGGAGACAGTTCGTCGCGCCAGCTTCCGGCTTTGGCCTTGCGGACAAACCGGGCGTTCTCGTCGAATTTCTGCTTTCCTCGTTTGTGCCCGATATTGCCTGCTTCCTCGATCCTGCGCATTTCGGCAGCGCTTGCCCGTTCGACCGCGGTCGCGAGCACGTCTGGCTCTGCCGAAATCTCCAGGAAATTCGCGATGCGTGTCAGTTCCGCTTCCGGTGCGCTCACCATGGCTTCATAGGAAACGGGAAGGAATTTCGGATCGTCCTCCTTCGCGCCGAACCAACTTCCGACATGTTCGCCCCAATTGCCGAAACCGCTGCCGCTGATGGGTTCGGAATTTACGAACTGCTTCGCATACTCATCAAGGCTCAGCGATCCGTCTACTGCGCCGGTTGCTTTGCCGTGGTGGAAATATGAAACGGCCACATCCCGAGGGTCGCGATAGAGATAGACGACACGGTCATAATCGGGACGGAAGGCTTCATGACTCTTGATGACGGAGAAAGCGTTCCTTTCGAGATCCTTTGCCTTCAACACATAAATGTCGGGGACCGTCTTCTGTACGTCCACACCGTCTGCTATTTCGCCCGGGCGGATCACATGGGAGAGAAGGAAGCGTAGCCAGGTGTTGCCCGATTTCGGATAGGAGCACAGAACGCCATAGGGCACGCGCAGCCGGACCGTGGCCGCCGGTGTCTGGTCGCCCATGCGGATACGCAGGCTGGGCGGCAAAACCTTTGTCTGAATGGTCACATTTCGTGTCATATCGCCGGGTTGCTTCTCGCTCTCATTCCTCTTCGGGGGCGCAGCTTCAGCGCATAAATGTAAGACAACCGCGCCGATTCAAAGCCTCTCTGCTTGTTCAAACGTCCCATTATAAGAATCCGGTCGCTGGATTCCAAAAATCAGGACGCAAACTCTGCATATTATGGGGTAAGCATTTTCTGCATCAGCACCAGATCGAGCCGGCGGCCGAATTTCTGGCCGACTTCCGGCATGCGCGCGGTCTCGGTGAAGCCCCGGGCGGCGTGCAGCGCGATGGAGGCTGCATTTCCTGCCTCGATCCCGGCCACCATGACGTGGCGGCCTTGTGCCCGGGCGCGCTCGATCAACGCATCGAGCAAGGCGCCGCCGATCCCCCGGCCTTGCAGCTCCGGGGTGACGTAGACGGAATTTTCGACCGTATCCCGATACCCTTCATGCGGGCGGAAGGGGCCATAGGTTCCGTAGCCGGCAAATTCTCCGTCCGCCTCTGCGACCAGTACCGGAAAACCGGCGGCGAGGCGTTCGGCCATCCAGCGGCCGCGCTCTTGCGGATCTGAGAGCGTTTCGTTCCAGATGGCGGTGGTTTCGCGAACGGCGTGATTATAGAGCGCCGATATGGCGGACAGGTCGCCGGTCGCGGCGTCGCGGATCGATGCCGGGGCGCTCTTCGTCATCGCCTATTTTCCTTCACCGTCTCCAGCGGGGGTGTCGGTATGCTCCACATGCTGGCGCAGCAATTTTCCGAACCAGCTGCGGAAGCGCTTGACGCCGGCCTCGTCGAGGCCCGCCGCTTCGGCCAGGTAGCGCCCGATAATGGCGTCGCCGAAGGCCGCGCTGGTGGTCAGCATGGCCAGGAAGAAGGTGTCCTCGCGGTCCGGCGCGGGCGTGCCTTTCTGCTTGGCGTTTTCCTCGCGATGGGCGTGGAGCTGATCGGCGATTTCCGTCATTAGCACTTGTGGCCCGCGCGTCGTGTCATTCACGCGGCCCGTGAGCAGCAGCCAGGCGAGGAGCCGCGCCGTGCCCCGGTCGGACAGCGCCTCGAACACGCTTTCGATCGGATCCTGGGCTGCGTCCCCGGAAGTGTTCAGTGCTGTCAGCAGCTTTTCGCGGAGCTGGGCATTGGTGCGCGCGATTAGCGCCTTCACCAGCCCTTCGCGGCTTTCGAAATGGTGCAGGATGGCCGGGTGCGAAATCCCGACATCGCGGGCGATGTCCTGCAGGCGGATCCCCTCCGGGCCTTGCGTGGCCAGCCTTTTTTCCGCCGCGTCCAGAATGAGGCGGCGGGCCTCCTCCGCCGTCCGCCGGACGCGTTTTGGCGCAGGCTTGGCGGAATCCGGCGATGCGGCCTCTGTGTGTGAGCTGGCGGTACGGGACAAGGGGCCTCCTCGAACTTCATATGTTGACAGCAATGTCAGTATAACCTATCTGAGCTTGAGGCGCAGCATAGGGCGTTGGCCGGACTTTGCGTAGTGGCGCAACGTGTTCATTTGTCTGGCTGGCTGCCAAGTCACAATGTCCCTGATGGAACGGCCCTTTATGGGCCCCAGACCCGGAGCATAGAAGCCATGACCCTCGCACATCCCGCCGGTGAAAACAGCGATTCCGCGGTTAAAGCGGCTGAGAAGCCCCGGCGCAAGCGTATCCAGCCGCTGAAAGCGCTGGCGGCCATCCGCGCGCTCAAGGAAAACAAGGAAGATACGGGTCAGGTCTTCAAGGTCATCGAGGCTCTGTCGGGCGGCGCGGAGGAGCGTCTGTTCCATCGTTTCGAGGCCTCTCATGGCGGCAAGCGCGTATTGGCGGAGCAACTCGACCTTCTTGCCCTGCTTTGCGACCGTGAAAAGCTCGCCGCCATGCCGGAAGGCAGCCTGGGCGCGACCTATTACCGGTTCATGACGGCGGAAAACCTCACGGCGGACGGGCTGGTGGAAGCCAGCAACGAAATGAAGCTGCGCGACAATATTCCCGAAGCAGGCAGGCTCTTCCGCGACCGGATCCGCGATCAGCACGACCTCTGGCATGTTATCACCGGTTACGGCCGTGACGGTCTCGGCGAGCTGTCGTTGCTGGCTTTCTCCTATGCCCAGACGCGCAATCGCGGCGTCGGCGCCATCGTGCTGCTGCTTTCCCGCGTGGCGGACAAGGCCTATCCCGGCTGCGGCATCTGGCGGTCGATCCGCGAAGGCTATCGTCGCGGCAAGCAGGCGCATTGGCTGCCGGCGGAAATCTGGGAGGAGCTGCTTCCCCTGCCGCTCGAGCAGGTCCGCGCGAAGCTCGCCATCACGGTGCCCGCGCCCGAATACCGCCGCGCGATGGCCGCGGCCGAAGCGCTCGATCTGGCCCGCGCCGAGTTGGGTGAGCCGACCGGCGATGTGAAACTGGCGGCGTGATCGGGCGGTCGCAAGGCTGTGTCTATCCTGAGATCTTGAGCAGGCCGGCCTTCTTCAGCAGGCGCTTGATTTCGCGCGGCAGCACCGGCTCACGCTTGTAGAAACGGCGAATGCAGCCTGCAATTTCAGGGTCGACAAAGGCTTTGTCCATGAAATGCGGATTGGCAACGGCTTTATCCAGTTCCTGTCGGTATTCATCGCTGGGAGCGCAATGCTCTCCGGACCCGTCGAGGCCGATATTCTCCACATAGGAGTGAACGGGCGCGATACAAAGACGCCGATGTTTATAGTGGTCATACAGCCACGGGATGTCCCATGAGGTGATGTCGCCGGCGCAAAACTGTTCCACAAAGCGCAGGCTGTCGTGGCTTATCTGCTCCAGTGCGCGGCGTTCCGCGCGGTTTGTCAGGCTCTGATATGCGCCGCGCATCTGCCAGTCGACATCTCTCCAGCGATCCAACCAACTCCCCCAGCCCCATACATTGATGCGCTGCGTTGCATAGACGTCATAGGGGTAGGTTTTCCGTACGCTGAATCCTGCGGGCGGCATGCCGTGACCTGAGATGCTTTGTACGTCGGGATCGTTTTCGAAATGGTCCAGCGCCCGGTTCATGTAGTTGAGAAACGACGGTGCCGTCAGAATATCGTCCTCGACAATAATCGCGCGACCGCTCTTTTCCATGACCTGAGTTACGCCGGTGACGATGGAGCGCGTCAGGCCGTAATTCTCTTCACGCTCTGTGAGGATGATATTGCGAAAGCCGCTTATGCTCCTGAGGTATTCTCGTGTCCGTTCAGCGTCTTTGTCGTCGGCTTCGCCGCGCGGACCGTCCGCGAATATCCAGAGTTCGCTGTCCGCCGCTTCCGGGTTGCGCTGGAGAGCCTCGACGGTGAGTTTCGTATGCTCAGGTCGTTTATAGGCGAAGAGAATGACGGGAGCAGGTGGGCTGGACATATCGATGCCTTCCAAAATCGTTTCGAGCGTCAGTGCGAATGTTTTTCGCGTTCCAGCTTCTCGCGGGTGGCATTGTCGCTTAGAAGATCATCAAAATAGGCGATTGTTTTGCTCAGCCCCTCGTCTAACGGGGTAACGGGTTGCCAGTCGAGGACCTTCTTTGCCTCGGCGATGTCCGGCTGCCGCTGTAGCGGGTCGTCCTGCGGCAGCGGCTTTCTGACAAGGTGCGATTTCGAACCTGTAATCTCGATGATTTTCCCGGCCAGTTCCAGGATCGAGAACTCGCCCGGATTGCCGATATTGACGGGTCCGGGATAATCGTCGGCGACATTCATGAGCCGCATCAGCCCTTCCACCAGATCGTCCACATAACAGAACGATCGCGTCTGACTGCCGTCGCCGAAAATTGTAATCGGTTCGCCCAGCAGGGCCTGCACGATGAAATTCGACACGACCCGCCCGTCATTCGGGTGCATGCGGGGGCCGTAGGTGTTGAAGATGCGCGCGACGCGAATACGCAGATTGTGCTGGCGGTAATAGTCGAAGAAGAGCGTTTCCGCGCAGCGCTTGCCCTCGTCATAGCAGGAGCGCGGGCCGATCGGGTTCACATTGCCCCAATAGCTTTCGGTCTGCGGGTGTTCGAACGGGCTGCCATAGACCTCGCTGGTCGATGCCTGGAGAATGCAGGCCTTCACGCGCTTGGCAAGCCCCAGCATGTTGATGGCGCCATGGACGCAGGTCTTGGTCGTTTGCACCGGGTCGCGCTGATAATGGATGGGCGAGGCCGGACAGGCGAGATTGTAGATCTCGTCCACTTCAAGATAGAGGGGGAAGGTGATGTCATGTCGCATGAGTTCGAAGTTGGGCGCAGCCAGCAGGTCTTCGATGTTATTCTTGTTCCCCGTATAGAAATTATCCGCGCAGATGACATCGTGGCCCTCACGCACGAGGCGTTCGCACAGGAACGAACCGATAAAACCGGCGCCCCCGGTTACGAGAATTCTGTTGGTAAGATGCATGTATTTGCCCCCTGGGTCTGCAGGGTATCATCCGATGCAGCCGGCCTGTAACAGGGGCTCCTGGGCGCCGGTGGAAGATGATACAAAAGCCGGCAGCGATTAGAGGGGATAGTGGCATGATTACGGTATACGGACTGAAGAATTGCGACACGTGCCGCAAAGCGCTGAAATGGCTGGAAATGCGCGGTGTGGAGCATGCGTTCCATGATTTGCGCGCCGATGGCATCGCCAGAGCCGATATCGAGAAATTCGCCGCGTCGGTCGGCTGGGAAAAGCTGCTCAACAAATCGAGCACGACCTGGCGGGCGCTGGACGATGCGGAGAAGGAAGGCGTGAACGAAAAGAAGGCCATTGCGCTCATGGCCGTTCACCCCGCCCTTATCAAGCGTCCGGTTTTCGATCTTGGCGGAAGCTATATCGTCGGTTTTCGCGACGAACAGAAGGCCGCCCTCGAAAAAGCGGCCAAATAGGCATGGCCGTCATGTCGCTGAACGGTGGCAGGAAAAGCGCGCCCTTCATCGCGCTGCCGCTGGAGACGCAGCGCCTCGTCCTGCGCGATTTCGTCATGAGCGACTTCGACGCGGTTCATGCGTGGTCCGCGCGGGAAGATGTGACGCGCCATCTCATATGGGGCCCCAACAGCAAGGCGCAGACGCGCGCGGCCTTGCGCGATTTCAAGGCCGATCAGCGCCGACGGCCGCGCCGCTGCTGGGAGCTGGCGGTCACGCTCAAGGACGGCGCCGGGCTCATCGGCGGCGCGGGGCTCAGGCTTCATGAATGGGAAGAGCGGACGGGCGAGCTCGGCTATGTGCTGCATCCCGACTATTGGGGGCAAGGTTATGCCGGCGAAGCGGCCTGGGCGATGTTGAGCGAGGGCTTCGGCACGCTCGGCCTTCACCGCATCATCGCCACATGCGATCAGCGCAACACGGCGTCCGCCCGGCTGATGGAGCGGCTCGGCATGCGCCGCGAAGGCACCTTCCGCGCCTCGCGTTATATTCAGGGCGAATGGCGCGATGAATATCTTTATGCGCTGCTGGCTTCGGAGTTCGCGGGCTGAGGGATTGCGCGGTCTGCTGTCCCTCCACGTCATGCCCCGCTTCATGCGGGCCACGACGAATGAAAATACCTCTACAAATCCCGCACCGGCTTCGACAGGATGTCTTCATCCGGCTCGCGCACAGTCGCGCCCCGGCGGATCAGGAATTCGATCCAGGTGCCCCGGTCGCGCATTTCCAGCAGGTCGTGGCCCGCCTCGGCACAGAAATGCGGCATGTCGATCCGCGCCACCGGATCGCTTGCAAAGACGCGCAACAGCCGGCCGGGATCCAGCCGCAGCAGGCGCTTTCTCGCGCGCAGCACGGGGAGCGGGCATTGCTGCCCCATTACGTCGAGTATGATTTCGCCCTGATCGTCCATAGCGGTGTCCCGTTTCGTCGGCATCCGGACATAGCATGACTGGCTTTTCGGCGGAAATGAGCGGAATTGGCGCCGCCCATGTTGCGTCGCAACATAAAGGACGATAGAAAGGCGCCTCACCCCGGACCCGGAATTTTGCCGGGTGGCTCTTCCGGCCGCCGATCCGCCGGATAACCCCATTGAAATGACAGGCGCGTGCAGCGGACCGCTTATCCGATCCGTCCCGCTATGCCTCAATCGGGAGACCCATGTTCAGTTCAGTTGCGTATCGTCATGAGTGGTTCGGCAATATCCGGGCGGACCTGCTGGCCGGGCTCGTCGTGGCCCTGGCGCTTATTCCGGAAGCCATCGCCTTTTCCATCATCGCGGGCGTCGACCCCAAGGTCGGCCTCTACGCGTCGTTTTCCATTGCCTGCATCATCGCCTTTACGGGCGGGCGGCCCGGCATGATTTCGGCGGCCACCGCCGCCACGGCTGTCCTCATGGGCACGCTGGTCAAGGAACACGGGCTGCAATATCTGCTGGCCGCCACGGTGCTCGCCGGCGTGCTGCAAGTCGGCGCGGGCTTCCTGAAGCTCGGCAATTTCATGCGTTTCGTCTCGCGCTCGGTGATGACGGGCTTCGTCAACGCGCTCGCCATTCTCATCTTCATGGCGCAATTGCCGGAGCTGATGGGCGTGCCGCAGCTCACCTATGTCATGGTCGCGGCGGGGCTCGGCATCATCTATCTCTTTCCGCGCCTGACGAAGGCGGTGCCGTCGCCGCTCATCTGCATCATCGTGCTGACGGCGGTGACGCTCTATTTCGGCTTCGACCTCCGGACGGTCGGCGATATGGGCGAACTGCCGGACTCTTTGCCGGTCTTCCTGCTGCCGCAGATCCCGCTAACCCTCGATACGCTGCTCATCATCCTGCCCTATTCGGCGGGTGTGGCGGCGGTGGGGCTGCTGGAATCGCTGATGACGGCCTCCATCATCGACGACCTTACCGATACGCCGAGCGACAAGAACCGCGAATGCATCGGTCAGGGCATCGCCAATTTCTGCACCGGGTTCATCGGCGGCATGGCGGGCTGCGCCATGATCGGCCAGTCCATGATCAATGTGAAATCGGGCGGCCGCGGGCGGCTTTCCACCTTCAGTGCCGGCGTTTTCCTGCTGATCCTCATTGTGGGCCTGGGCGATTACGTCAGGCAAATCCCCATGGCGGCGCTCGTCGCCATCATGATCATGGTCTCGATCGGCACCTTCAGCTGGTCCTCTATCCGCAATCTGCGCGACCATCCGAGGTCGTCGTCGGTGGTGATGCTCGCAACCGTCGTGACCGTGGTCGGCACGCATAACCTTGCCATCGGCGTGCTGGTGGGCGTGCTCCTGTCGGGGCTCTTCTTTGCCTGGAAGATCGCGCAGATATTCCGTGTTACCTCCACCCTTTCAGCGGATGGGCGCGAGCGGGTCTACACGGTCGAGGGACAGATCTTCTTTGCCTCTTCCGACGAGTTCACCGGCTCCTTCGATTTCAAGGAGGTGCTGGAGCGTGTGGTGATCGATGTCAGCCATGCGCATATCTGGGATATTTCCAGCGTCGCGGCGCTCGACATGATCGTGCTCAAATTCCGCCGCGAAGGGGCGGAGGTCGAAATCATCGGTCTCAACGAGGCCAGCGAGACGATTGTCGACAAGCTCGCCGTTCACGATCAGCCGGGCGCGCTGGAAAGGCTCATGGGCCACTGACATAGTCGGTTCGTCGCGGGCCCGTTTGCCGGATCCGCGACCCAATGAAACAGGGCATCCGCCGCTTGTCCGGCTATGCTCCGCAAGATCGGATCTGGGGGTAAGCGTTTTGACAAAGTTCGTCGCTCTGGTTGACGGCTCCATCTATTCGCAAAGCGTGTGCGACCACGCCGCATGGGCGGCGACGCGGGCGGGCGCTTCGGTCGAGCTTCTGCATGTCCTCGGCCGGCGCGAGCCGTTCGGGACGCCCTCCGATCTCAGCGGGGCCGTGGGGCTGGGCGCGCGGACCTCGCTGCTGGAAGAGCTCGCCGAACTCGACGTCGCGCGGTCCAAGCTTGCGCAGAAGCAGGGCCGGGCCATTCTGGACGATGCGACCGCCATCCTCGAAAAGGACGGCGTGACAGGCGTCACCACGCAGTTGCGTATCGGCGATCTCGTGGAAGAGGTTGCCGAGAGCGAGGCCGATGCCGACATGGTGATGATCGGCAAGCGCGGCGAAGCGGCGGATTTCGCCAAGCCCCATCTCGGCTCCAATCTCGAAAGGATCGTGCGCTCCAGTGCGAAGCCCGTCTTCGTGGCGTCGCGCGCCTTCAAGCCCATTGAGCGCTTCCTGATCGCCTATGATGGCGGCGCCAGCGCCATGAAGGCGGTGGATTATGTCGCGCGCAGCCCGATCTTCGCCGGGCTCGAATGCCACCTTCTCACCGTCGGGGCGGAAAACTCCGACGCCGCGAAGCGGCTGGACGATGCCGGCGCCCTGCTGCGCGGGGCGGGCTACGAGGTCCGGGCGAAACTGGTTCAGGGTCAGGCGGAAACCGTCATCGCCCGCGAGGTGGAGGAGGCCGGTATAGGGCTCGTCGTCATGGGCGCCTATGGTCATTCGCGTATCCGCACGCTGATCATCGGTTCCACCACCAGCGAGATGCTGCGCGCCTGCAAGGTGCCGGTCCTGCTGTTCCGCTAGGCGGAAAGCTCTTCCTATTTCCGGGGCGAACCGGCCGGACATTCCCGCTGAGGCCGGTTTGACCCCCTTTTCCCAGCGTTTTCCTGCTTTTCTTGACGTCCTTGTCGGCGGGCGGGCATAACATTCCTCAAACGCCAAATGAGTGGTTCATCGGAGGGGGATGGCCGCAAATAGGGAACAGGGAATGGGTCTTTTCAATCGTATTCGCAATGAGATCATTTTCGTGCGCGCGGCGCTCCGGACGCTGAAGCGCATGGGCGATCTGGGCAAGGACAAGTCCACCACCTTCGCCGACATCGTGGAAAAGCTGGCGGAGGAGAAGCCGGACAATATCGCCATCTATTGCGGCGACCGGACTTTCACCTATCGCGACTACAATGGCGCGGCCAACCGCTATGCCCGCTGGGTGAAGGCACAAGGGCTGGGGCAGGGCGATGTCGTGGCGCTGATGATGGAAAACCGGGCCGAATATCTCATGGCCTGGCTCGGCATCATCAAGGCCGGCGCGACGGCGGCGCTCATCAACACCAATCTCACCTCCAATGCGCTCGCTCATTGCCTGAAGATTTCCGGTGCGAACCACCTCATCCTCGGCAATGAGCTGGCGGAGGGTTACTTTACCTGTACCGATTGCATGGAAACGCCGATGACCGTCTGGGCGACGGGCGGCAAGGTGCAGGGCAGCGAAGACCTCGACGCCGCGCTCGACAATTTCAACGACGGCCCGCTGCCGGACGATTTCCGCGCGGGGCTGACGACCGACGAGAACGCGCTCTTCATCTATACCTCCGGCACGACGGGGCTTCCCAAGGCGGCGCGTATTCCCCATCAGCGCCTCAATGGCATGATGGCCGCCTTCTCGGCCGGCGCGAATGCGACCGAAAAGGACCGCATGTATGTCGTGCTGCCGCTCTATCATTCGGCGGGCGGCGTCTGCGCGGTCGGCACCACGCTCACCGTGGGCGGTTCGGTGATCCTGAAGCGGAAGTTCTCCGCCCATCATTTCTGGGACGATTGCGTCCAGTACAAGGCGACGCTCTTCCAGTATATCGGCGAGCTTTGCCGCTACCTCTTGAACACCGAGCCCAACAAGAACGAGCGCAAGCACAAGCTGCGTCTCGCCGTGGGCAACGGGCTTCGGCCGGAGATCTGGAAGGAGTTTCAGACCCGCTTCCGCATTCCCCACGTTCTGGAATTCTACGGCGCGACGGAAGGCAATGTGGCGCTGATGAATTTCGACGGCACGGTGGGCGCGGTCGGCCGTGTTCCGAGCTGGGCGAAGAGCAAGTTCAATGTCGAGATCGTGAAGTTCGACATCGAGAACGAAAAGCCCGTGCGCGGGGCGGACGGTTTCTGCATCCGCGCCGAGCCGATGGAAGCTGGCGAGGCGCTCGGTCAGATCATCGACGATCCGGAGCGCCCCACGGGCCGTTTCGACGGCTATGCCAAAAAGGAAGAGACGGAAAAGAAAATCCTGCGCGACGTGTTCGAGAAGGGCGATGCCTGGTTCCGCACCGGCGATCTCCTGAAGCAGGACAAGCTCGGCTATTTCTATTTCGTGGACCGCATCGGCGACACCTTCCGCTGGAAGGGTGAGAATGTCGCGACCTCGGAAGTCGCGGAAGCCATGTCGGTCTATCCCGGCATCGAGGAAGCCAATGTCTATGGCGTCGCCGTACCCGGCGCGGACGGCAAGGCGGGCATGGCCTCGATCGTATCGTCGGACGGCATCGATCTGGAAAAATTTCACGCGCATCTGGAAAAGCAGCTGCCGGAATATGCCCAGCCGCTCTTCATTCGACTGCAGCGGGAAATGGAAGTCACCGGCACCTTCAAGCACCGCAAGGTGGATCTCGTGAAGGAAGGCTTCGACCCCGAGACGATTTCCGAGCCGGTCTATTTCAACGATCCGAAGGCGAAGCAATTCGTCCTGCTCGACAAGCCGCTTTACGACCGCATCTGTGCGGGCGAGGTGCGGGTTTAAACTTTAAGCCGTCATGGCCCGGCTTGTCCGGGCCATCCACGACTTCTCTTTGGTGCTGCGAAGACGTGGATTCCCCGCATGAAGCGGGGCATGACGACGAAGTAGGGAAACAAAAAAGGGCGGCTCGAAAGAGCCGCCCTTTCGTTTGTCCGGCGCGGGAATTACTCCGCCGCGTCCGTTTTCTTGATGCCCATGGCGGCGAGGATTTCCGGCGAGATGTCTTCCGTGCCGTGCTTCTCGATATGGCGGGCGACGCGCTCGCCGACCGAGGCCATGGCTTCGCCCATGAAGCGTTCGCGGTTCTTGCGCGCCCAGTCGAGCGAAATGCCGCGATTGACGTTCGTTTCCTGGAAATGCGGCATCACATAGCGCGCGACGAGTTCGTAGGAGCGCTTCGTTTGCTCGAAGTCGGCCCAGTTATGCGCCATCTGCAGGAAGGTGCCGAAGCCGCCGGACTGTTCCTGAAGGCGCTGGATCTGCGCCACGCAATCGTCCGGCGTGCCGATGACGGCCATCAAGGAAGAGGAGATGGCGAAGCTCATCCGCA
>CAYSVF010000013.1:0-17074 GCA_964434415.1 uncultured Parvibaculum sp. | reverse complement strand
ACCTGCAGCAATGGTGAATCAAGAACAAAAATGGGCACGATATAGAAATTAAGTCGAACTAGAAATTCTTCATGTTACTCTCTAAGCAAATATAAAAGGGCTATACATTGTCAGCAAATACACCAGAGAAAACCCAGAAAAAAAATTGTAAACTCACATTGTACAGCACCACAGAGACGAATAGGTTGAGAGGTATCCTAAAAAAGTTGATAATGGTAGATCGCATCTCTTCGGGGACGAATGAGCTCCTCATTGTCATCATACTTGGCCAAAATACACCAACACATGCTTCAAATATACAGAACGCCACCAATTGCATTTTTCGTTCCCACGATAAATTCTGATCAGCAGCATTCAGTCCTATATAGGAATAGGGACATTGACGGTCCGCTCTGATGACGTATATCCACCTGCAGAAAATAGAACAGTATCAATGCTTTCTGGAATTCGTATTGTCAAAGATGGATGATGGAGTCCTTAATCAATCTGTACAATCGAAAAATACTGTAAGGTCGGATCAAGGTTAAGAATAAAGTTCTTGCTCGTTACAATATATATGACAGTTGGTCCATGAAATTGGCAAGTAAACTCTATCAGTTTTAGGATTTGTTTTGAGGAAGTACTCGAAGTAGTATTCCTCTATCCATGGGCCACAATATCCGTTGTAATAAACATTTGTCATACCTCTCCAACGAGAAGTTTTGTTCAATATCTCTAGCTGCAATTTCTGATTTATCGATTTCGTATGCTTGTCGAGTTCTTCTTCATCCTGCCGCAAATACTTCCTAACAAACACAATGAATAAGACTATAAATGCAATGTTAACAATTTACCATCTCTGAAAAAAAACCACGCCTCAAAAGCATGTTCTTAATGGTGTCTGTAACCGATTATAAACTGAGCTATCAATCTCAAACCCAGACTGTGACATCTCTGAACTCTTCTTTCGATGTCTCTCATTGGCTCACTTGTCTGTTCTTCCCTTATTGATTGTCTATTGTTCTTCATACATATTCCTTCTTTCTGTATTCACTTCACTTATCCTTGATTGTGATTAGGTATGATGATGTCAAAAAGTCTATGTAATCTTAATTCAAGCTACGAGATAAAGAGACACAAGGCCTCCAATCATCCTTTAAGTGAACGGATCTTACACAGACTCAACAATATTTTCTATCAGACCCTAAAATAATCACTATATATATATTCGTTGTTATATACTCTTTTTGCATATATCTCAAACCCAAAACCCTTATTCGGGGGACATCTAAGATTGGCTTAATTTAACTTCTAGCTAAATACTGCTTCTTCCACCAATTTTTCACAATAGTCTGTAGATTTCGACACATAAGCCCAAGAGTCAAACTCGCTAATAAAGCATTCAACGCTTGTTTTCATGCTTCCTTAGCAACATAATTTACTTGGGGGACCATTTATGAAAGGTCTTGGAGGATCGCTTTCCGATAAGGAAATGCAAAATGACCGACTTTTTATGCCAAAAGCAAACCCTGAAATTCCTAATAATCCAAAAATTTCTTTTAACTTAGGGTTTTAGGGTTGACGTGAACAATGCAGGTCTGTCTTAGATCACTTCATTTTTAGTCTTGCTGTTGCTTGAGTTTTTATATCCAAGAATATTCAAAACTAAATTATTCTTGCTGTACCTTTTACAGCAGAGTGTTGACTCGTCTAATCAGTCGTATTTCCTGAAACAATAACGGACAAAGCCTTCCCTAAAATGACCTAGGCAACATCAGTATAGATGTACCGCGCTTTATCGACTTCAATCTACTATTCATCAATTTGATTTTGTTATTTCAATATTTAACTGACACAGCGAATGAATTTGCATGGTATTTTAAAGATTTTATCCAATATCCATAGTCGGTGATTCTTGGATAGGAGGATATTTTTCCCTTGTAGAGAGAATCTGTGATTTCAACAATCAGCGCGCAATGAATTCCACAAGGCGCATTTATTGCTGGAATTATTATTATACCTTTCAAGTTAATACACTGCTTGCTTGGGTATTTCGATCTTATAGAAGATATCTCTTTTATGAGACAAAGTTTCCTCTTTGTTAAGAGAACTGCCCATGACAGGTTTGGCAAAAGTCGTTTTCCTTGCTCGGAAACCATGGAGCAAGCATAGCAAGAAACAGAGAATCGTGATTTTATTATGTTTTGGATTGTCTCTAGTACTTCGCAAAGTTCTATTCTGTCTGAGAGGTAAGGTTGGAGCAAATTATTCAGCAAGTGATCCTGTAAGTATCAAGGATTTAATCACAGCTGAGGGTACGAATCAGGAGAATAATTTGATAGAGGCTGACTGGGAACCCTGGAAATCACACGACTTTCTGAGGTGTGATTCCACGAATGGGTCTATCGAGGTGCCAAGCAATGCCCACGATGGATGGTTTCCATACATTGATAATGTCAAGCAAGATAATTTTATCATTATATCAAATACCAATTGTGGGTATTTGGACTTCGCCCTCAATTTCTGGGAGCACTATCAAACGCTGGGTTATACAAATATTGTTTTCATAGCAGAGGATTGCATTGCTTACAACATCTTGACATCGAAAATGGGTAAATACCATGTTGCACCACCAATAATGACTAGAGAGAGAACAAATGAGGATGAAATATTTAGTGAAATTTTCCGTAATATGACAGTGTTGAGACCAAGATATTTGCATTACTTCCTAAATCGAGGAGTATCGGTCATGTGGCAAGATATTGATTCTGTGCCATTACGAAATACAATGGATTTTTTCCCAAAGGGATACGATATTGTAGCAGTCGACGATTATGTCGGCGATGCTCATTACAGTAGCAATTACTTGTGTGCGTGCTTGTTGCTCTTAAATCCAACGCGGCATGCATTCCGTCTGTTAAACATATGGATGGCAGAAATTGAAAATAACATCAATAACCCGAATGATAATGATCAGTTAGCTTTTAATAGAGCTCTTGGAAAGTTGCGTAAAAGCAAAGAAATTACTCTCACGGTTTTACCTCGAACTGTGTACCCAAATGGCCATGATTACGATAATTTTGCCTCGACTGCTGCTTGGATCCATGCTAATTATTTGATTGGCGGGCAGTCAAAGCGAGATTTTCTCATGAAAAGGGGCTATTGGATTTCGACGGACTATAGTTATAGCTGTGGGAATTAATTATGAAGTGAATTCTTTCTGTTGAAAATTGACCTATTAAGATACAATGAGAACATGATATAACTCTTGATTCAATCTGGACTACGTTCACTTTGTTTTTTGCATTAGTTCCTTTGATGTGTTATTCCTATATTATGCTTTGATGGGGTGCTGATATAGCAGCTATTAATGTGCTGTTTGAAATCATTAATTTTTACATCTTGTTTCTTTAATTTGTACAACAAGAAGATCGAATCACGCTCTGAAATATTCTATTAGGCCAATTTCCAGGCAATGATATCAAGTCCAACTAACTGGAAAGGACAAAATCTTTAATATCATATTGACTTATCATGGGACATTGATTTTAGTTTGTTCTGACGATTTGAAGCATTTCTTTTTCTTAGAATACTTATAACAGCATGCTTAGTATATGCTGTATCATCCTTCATAGACAGCCCAGATCATTATAAACGCTTCCATGAAACATGGATTTTTCAAGAGTCCGCTCCAAGCATTTGACAAGGTCTTAGTAGCTGTTCTCTAAGAAGCTTTCAAGGAAAATACCATTTTGGGTTTTGGGTTGCTTTATGGAAATATATTCCCTGTCATCTTCGTGAATGCTGAGATTTAAATTATTGAACATGTTAACATAAGATATCCGTTCATTTTAGAATCAATACAGGACTTTTCTCTTGATTTAGCTGCTTGAATAAAGATTGCATAGACTGTTGGGATGATCATATAAAAAAGGAGCCGAGCGATTTTTCCGTGGTGCAGCCTTAAACTTAAAGGGCATAACTTCAATTTAAATTCTATCACTAAGGTGTTGGAGCAATGGGAAATACACGTCTCACTTATAAAACAATATAGAGAGGTTCTGGGTAGTTGTCGTTTCTTCTAGCCGTTTCCTGACGACTAATACCAATGGTTCAGAAAAAGGCTCTCTCAGACTGTCCATAAGTCTGTGGAAAGAAAGCTATCGATAACGCAAGCTAAAATCTTAAAATTTTGAACAAAATCTTCCATAAAGCACTTACGAACCGCTTTGTACGGGTCAGAGATAATCATCTCTGGTAACCCGTGCAACTGAAATAAATTATCCACACACAAGTTGGCTACCTTAACCTCTACAGCAGCATGTGCATATTGGTTCGGGGGTCCGATGTGAACCATTTTGCTTAAACCACAAATACCATAGGTGAAACATTCCCTTTTTGATAACCGGCAACGATCCTACAATATCGATGGTCAACACCGTCCGAAACCCTAAAGACCTACCCTTAGATGTCACCAGGGGCATAACTGTAACCGGACGAGGTTCCCAGTCCAATGGCGAGAGGTGTCTATCACGACCTCGAGAGATAGACAACGTGTGTGGGGCCCATGTATAGTGCTGTTGATGGCGTAGCCTTACACTGAAAGGATCAAACTACAAATTGGAGTCTACAACTCAGACGTCGGAACCAGGGGAAATACACATTTCACTTGTAAAACAGTAAAGAGAGATTATCGAAAGTGATCGTTCTTTCTTCCAGACGTCTGACGAGTATTACCAATGGCTCACTGCTACATCCCTCCCAATCTAGAGAAAACCAACTATCCTCAGTTGCAAGTTCTGGAAGGAAAACCATTGCAGGTGTAATAGAGAGACTCTCGTACAACCTTGTACAAGAAACCTTGTACAAATAACTTAGTTAAGGTTGCACAACCTTGAGAGTTGATACAGACCCCATGCAATGGAACCTAGGACAGATACCCGGCCTCAGGAACTATTTTAGTTTCTAGTTTGTAACAAGTAACTTTCTTTTATTATTTTGAACCGTTGTTTTATCTAAAGAGACACACGGTTACAGCAGTTGCTGAACTAGATCCATTCACCAAGAGTTTTAAGCTCCTCTCAAAAACCATTCCAGTAAAGATTTGTTAGAGCTTTCGAAAGAATGCTCTTTCCTGTGATGTGTTTTTCCATCAGGTGTCTAAAGCATCCTACTTTATTGAATCTGCTTTTGCTGTGTTGCATCCAGCGCAATACTTGATAGTAGTGTTCTTCACTCTTGAACATTTGTTGAAAACTTTTTGTTTTGACCTCAGCATTTTTTTTTACAAATGATAGTTCAGCTGGGCTCCATGAATTTACAAGCAATTCTGCTCCTGGCTAATGGAATAGCGATTTTTCCACATGGGTGCAAATCTCAGTGCTTATCCCAGTCTCAACCATTATTTCTTGCATTTTTTCGTATACCAGTTACATGACATAACCCTAGAGCGTCGCACATTTTTTTATCAACACATTTTGTGCATAATCACCAAGCGAGGACCAATACAAATTATCTATAAGACTGGTAGATTGATCACACCAACTTTGCAATCGTATCGCTGAATTTTTCGTGAAAATAGGTGGTTATCGTAGCATGAAGATTACCTTTGTTGGACGACTGTCAGACAGCAGACGTTCTGAGCATGTTGTTTTCGAGCACTGGAGGTCGTTGTCCAACATCTTTCCGCATCATGCCTGTTCTACAAACGCACACATTCCACAAAGAGAGATTGTCGAGCTGAGTTTCATTTTCAAAACATAGGTCCATATTTTAATGAATGCCGTGACGGGAAAATATACATAAACTGTTCATTCTTTTGGCATATTGCAGAGGATATAGCAAGCACAAGCCTGAGCTTGTGCTGTTGATGTCATTAGCCTCCGAAAGTTGGATTGTGATTTATTACCTTCGGTCAACGCCTGGTCGATTGCCCGAACAGAGGAATTCCAGTGTAGAAGTTTTGGTATATTTGCCATCCACGACCAAAATAGCAAACATGCCTTGAACATATGTTTGCATAAGCGCAGTGTTCGTACATTTCCGTCAAGTATTATACCAACAAATATTGGAATGAAAAAGTCGTCGGTCACGTGTTCTCTGAGATAATCGAGATGATATTCCTCCCCCTCGAGCGAGGAGATCTTTTTAAAGGAGAAGGTTGTAATACCCTACATCCCCTCTCCTCCAACGGGGAGTTGACTTCCAGGAAAAATGGTTACTACAACGACAGCAACGAACGTGTAACGATTTCCGTTTGACTGTAGGGTCTTCCTTTGGAAGTAAAAGAGGTAAGAAGAAGAATTGAAAGGGAGACCCCTGAAACCCTAATTTTTCTCGCGTCGTTATACCTTTCACATTTTTATTTTTTTGAAATGCTTCAGATCATATCTATGAATCCTTCTTTTTTAAAGGAAGATTTTGTACTGATCAACAGATCGTTTTCATGTATCTGATTGTATGTGTAGGTTTTCAACCTACACATACACTTGGGAGGCTAAAGACAGTCAGGTCGGAGTTTGTCTTGTTACTACTTGGATTGACTGTATCACTAAAGCGGTATGTGTCACAGTTCGTGACAAACTTCCAACTGTCAGGGACTCAACTTTGATAAGAAATTCAACGTGCTTATTGAAATCTCCAATTGAGTATTGTTTACAAACAGTATTTTGAGGTGCTACAGTAAAGGCATCTCTAATAGTTGGGACCGTCTGTGTTACTCCATTTTTTGATTGGATTTGTATTTGTCCATCCACAGCGGATTGGCCTGAGTCATCGCAATCGAAAGATCCCTCACCGTCAGGAAGGGTTCCAGAACTCACATCTGCTGCTGGATACCAGCCGATCTCACTGCTCGGAGCTAAAGTACAAGTTGTTTTTTCCAGAAACCCATTGCTTCATTGCACTGTTGATTGTTACTTCGTTTCCAACCCACCCAATACCTATTATAATGTCACCAGCAGTGAATTCACCTTATTGGAGTCTGGTTCTTTATTATCCATACTGGTAGCAATGGCCTCAGTCCACTCAAAGACTGCAGCATAAAAATTCACACTTGGGTTGTCATTTGCATATGTTTGACTAGTTCCGAAAATTCCAGCTCTTTATCGAATTTCAGCAAGAATCCCAACAGTCATAGAGTCGCCAATCTTGAAACATCCGTCATCCATAGGATTTCCGGTAACCTTTACGATTTCCCTTTTCGAAAAGCTAGCCAAATCCGCAAAGCCACATTTTATGGGAGCTTCGTTTAAGGCTCCACGCACATCGCCTTTGCATAGTTTTGCACCGCACACATAGTCACCTTGAGCATACTGTACATAGATAGTATTCTCTAAAACTTTTAAACCATAAAGACGAATACATTCATGAGTTATAATATACATGCCTGAATGTGACATACATGTCGATTAAATTAAACTGAAATTAAGATGAAGAGTTCTCTTCTTTTCATGTCTGTCATGTCTCTCTCTCTCTCTCTCTCTGTTCATGACGAGACGAACTCACAAAGTTGATTTCTTTCGTTGTTCCCCTTTTGGAGAGAAAGAGAGAGAGAAATGAAAGGGAAAAGAGAAGAAACGCGTTTGAATTTTATGGTCTTGTTGTGCCTCGTTCTTCTTTCCTTCTCTCATTTATGCCTCTTCTGATACCTGTGTACAGAAGTCGATATCTACAAAATTGAACCCATTATCTGTATCAAGAGCATCTCAACAACCTTGAGGGTCTGAACTCTACCGGTGACAAAAATGACTCCAAAGTAGGCTGTTTGCATGACCCATCCGTACAGACAAGGTCGTGACCACAATCATCATCATCATCACATTGTACAGTTGAGCAGCGATTTTCGTTTCCGTCCCGACAAAACTCCCCACAAGGGTACCCATCTTGTTCTGCCGGGATCTCTATAGGAAATCTGCAATAGTTTATTCAATAAGTGTACAAATGATAAATGAATAGTCACAGTTGTCCTTGTGACTAGGGATGGATCACATCAGATAATGGCAAATGAGATTGGAGGGATGCAACGCTACAGGATATCTCCCGTTGTGCTTGTGCTGAACAATGGGTTATTTGAAGTGGAGGAGTTCTTGGAAAAGAATGAATCCAGGATTTACAACTCCACTGTTGATTGGAAGTATGCCAATGGTTGCATTGACTTCTTCTGCATTGTCAAAGGAATACATGGACATGCCCTTCTAATTCCTCCTTTGGACATTGGATGAAACTTTCGGATACTTTAGCAATTTTACTGAATTGAAAATTGGCTGCTAACTTTGAACCCTTTGATTTACAGACATTAAATGAGAAAATGTGCTACAGAACATTTGTATCATTTAGTTCTTCCTTACATGTTTATGTTAACATGGTTCTTTGTGATTTTTATGGAAATATTGTCAATGTATATCTGCAGGAACCACTATTGCATCAGTAATGTTAAATGAAGCCAAATTTCATAAGAACATTGAATTTTCTTAAGCGTTTCAAACAAAACAAGCAAAAAATTGGTACTAAGAGGCCGATAAACAATTCTATCCTTGTAATATTTGGTACATGTTCATATCACTGCAATGGTATTGTCGGGTTTCAATATCATTATGATGAAAGATCAAATCATTCATTACAGTAAAGAGCAAGAATCAAATACTTCATGAATATCAAAGAAACGGATGGTGTCCATGAGCTCCTCATGATATTGCTGCAAATACTGATAAATACCACATCTAAATTTCTGTATTAACGATGTTCCTGGGTTTGGAGGTGGCTCTTTCCAATCAAATGTTTCCAATCGAGTGTGTAGAGAATTTTCTTCGACTGTGAAAAAAATTTCATCTAGGCCACTGAAGCGTTCGTTATTCTTCCCAGGTCCTCCACCTGGAAGTATCTTGCTCTGAACCATTATCACGGTTGCCCCGATTGCCGACGCTGGGAGGGCAGAATGCAATCGAGAGGTGACAACCACCTTGGCAGAACTGTATCTTTCGAGCATCTCAAATGCCCTAATAAAACGAATTCTCCAATTGGTTACGGTTTCGGCATTTCCTTTCAATTGATGTGATATCCTGCATGCCTTATTTTCCCTCAAGTGTCCGGGGATCTGCGCATATGCATTGTCTGTAATATCGACGAATAAGTAATCACATGTTAGCTCTTCAAGTTGTCTCTGCCGAACAGGGTATTGGGTCAAAGTCATGCAGCCGCTGAGAAAGGAGGTCATTCCGTTGGCCAAAAAGAACGATTCAGTAAATGTATCTCTAGCACCCACCAATGGTTGGCCATAATTCAAGTATGATATTGACTCATTGCTCGCAAATTTATGGAAAACTGGTGCTTGTACGTGCATAGCCAATGTAATTGGGTCAATGGATTTACTTGGTGGCCAAGACATATTGCTCCACCCATACCATCCATTCATGAACGTTTTGATACTTCTCTCTGGAAATTCATCCAAGAAAGGTTCCGTCAGACTGTCCCTCTCCACATGCACATCCACATATGGCAGCCAACTTACACTAGCCAGACTTTGGATCTCATCTCCTAGATTTGCTACATGGTTAAGGTTATTGTATCTCATTAGGTAATTAACCCTAGTATTGTACATCAAGACGCCATAGTGCTTACAAGGGAATGACAGGCGGTCTCTAGTATAATCTGCACGGTGTTGTAAAATGTCAACGGTTAAAGAACAAAAACATTTAAAGGATGAATAATATCTCAAATCAATATTTTCTCATCCTTCTATGCAATTCACCTTCGAAATAATCTTCATAACAAAAAGTTGATTCATTTCGTTTTAAAATGCCCTCGAAGGTCAAGTTTGTGCATGATACAGCATTCTGAAGTGACGTCTGTGAGAGACACGCATTCTCGATTCTGCGCATGAAGCGTTCCATCAAATCTAAGAGATGTGGGTCCTTTGCCGTGGAAAATATCGCAAATTCTCTGCCATTAATTGACTCTCCAAATCCGTAGCCACTTGAGGCTGAGAGGTATGCATCAGGAATGTCCCTGATCATCTTTGATTTAGAGGGAAGAAGTAGACCTCCTTGTCTATATAGTATATTCAATTTTAATGCAGCATTCAAAACTTCGGGAAATGAGCTTCCCATTACTACTTTAAATATTTGTAGTCTAGAGAAAAAATCCTTCAAAGGAGTGGCATCTCCCATGCATTCTATTTTCTGGGCAATCAAGGGATAGCCAATACTCAAAACTTGCTCAAAGCACGCTTTGCAACTACAATACACAAACGTTGGCCTTCCTCGGGAATGCAGGAGCAGCATTTCGATGATTTCCTCTGGTATATGGACGAAATATGACCAAACCAGGAGCAGAGGAGGATAGTCGTATGAACTCCATATCTCAAATCCCTTTGACGGAGAAGCCCAAGGCTTATCACGCGGTCCGGCAAAATGTAGGATATACCCGTTGTCCTCAGGATCTTGGCCATAAAATACATTGAAATCTTTAATCATTTTTGAATATCCAAAGTTTTTCGCATATGCTACCAAAATAACTTGATCGTTAACACCAAAATACTTGGAAATTATTGCAGCATATCGAGAAAAACCGAATGCATTCATGCGGGTTAGGTTCAAGACCATAACACCAGCATTGAATCCTTTGTCTACATCTGCAAGTCCCAAAGCGTTTTTGGTACTTTCGTCTAACCAATTTCTTACGTTCGGCCTTAAACTTTCCCTTGCACAGATGCCAGATTCTGATTCATCGAATTCCGGACACATTTGATGAATTATGTCTCTATTTATTCTAAAATCCCGAGTCAGGACGATATCTAAGTCCAGGTACAGGGCTATGTCAGCAGTATCTCCCATCAGACTTGGAAGCAACAAACGAGACATGGTTGTAATAGGAACGTGTTGCAATACTCCTTTTTTCTCGTGATGATAATCAAAGAAGGCTTTCAAGGTATCCTCTGACAAGGCAAGAACATGAACAGGAGTAATCACTTGCTGATATTCTAGAAAAATGCATAGCCTGCCAGCTTCCTCAGGCGACATTCCTGTTGCCATCAGGAGTATTTCAACATCACTGTCGGATCTCTCTGACACCATACTTATATAAGAAGGTAATATATGCGTAATTGAACGGTCAAAGGACGTAACTACAAGCAGACCATTCACTAAACGAAGAGCATCTCCTCTACAGTGAATTATAGATGCAACAATCTCATCGGGCAGCCCTCCAGTCTTATGAAGTGTCAGCTCAAAATCTTGCAGTTTTTCTTTCGATTTCTTCTGAGATAAAATCGATTGATGGATCTTTTCTAAAGAAGCCGTACTCAGATAGCCCAACCGGCGTGTCCACTGCAGCCCCGAGCTATGCGGGTGCTTTTCACCCACCCGAATATTTGTTACACTCATATTGGAATGAGGTACAGAGGCATTCTGTAGAGCTTTCAATTTCCTTTGAATGCTCCTATCACTACTAGAGATGTAAAAGCAAACAAATATGCATAAGGTGACTAAAGGTATGTGTGGTAGATTCTTCCTTGCGCAAAATGCGCACGGGAAGTATTTAGTGCGTCTCATGAACTTGAGACTCGTCCCAATACGTGTTCGCCCGCCTGCAGACTCCACCAAGCCTTTATTCTTTAATCTCATATCCTTTCTCCGCAAAATAAATTGTAGGAGCCTCTTCACAATTAAAATGATAAATTTCCCAAAAAAATGATATCTATTAATTGCTGAGAGCTTTGTAATGGTGCAAGAAACTCACAATTCTTGAGTTTTGTTAGAGAAATAGTCCAAGAAGAAATGAGTCACTATGTAGCAGGTTGGACGGAACTATAACTATACAGAGAGAGTTTCTCATAATAACAAAGGGGTTAACGTACAAAGGTTTTAGCAAAGGCTCATGATAAACTTGGATAGATAATACGTAAAAAATACATTATTCGCTATCTCTTTTCCTGTTACACGAATTTCGTGAGACCCTCTCTGTAATAGAAACAACAGTAAAATCCTATAAGGGTTTTATGTTCTGAATAGCCACAAACCCATCATTGCTATTCCTGTGCCAATAATAAGATATTGGTTGAAGTTTTTATCTATTAAGACTGCGCTGGCGAGAATGACAATTCCCCTTTTCAGAATATTAAGAATGGCGTGAGTTGATACAAAGAAATGTTGTAATACAATCATGGAAAATGAGTTATAAAGGGAAAATGTGACAATGGCCATCACAGCATCAATACAAGCAGGCCCAGTAAAAACAGCGAGCATTTGGCCAACACACAGGACCCTTATAGCTGGAGATGCCAGAATCGTACATAATATGAAGAAACCTCCTAATATAAAGCTGACAAAAGATACTACAAAAAAAAGCTGAATCCCATTCAACGAAATTTCGTCGTTGCTTGTTTTGCTGAGTTTAGGATTTTTGGTCATTTTCTTGATCAGAACATTACGCAGAGGAAGGAGCAGGCTGCTTATCAGCGCGGCTAAAATACCATTAAATGTGCTTCTTATATTGTTATAAGAAGCAATTGCAATACCGAAAGTAATCAAAAGCATCCCAGCAAGCTGATTCAAGCTTAAATCTGGTTCAGTGGAAATTGCACAGGAGTATGCACTGACGATCACAGGCTCAGATGACTTGATCAAGTGTGTTATGCTAACACCACCCAAATAAAAGCTCAGATTTGTTGAAAATACACCTAATAAATTTAGAAATGCAACAATAATTACTAACTTTACCCACTGCTTAGAGCTTATGCTTCTTAAAACGATCTGAAAAATTCTTAGTTGCGGTCTTTCTCTATCTTCTTTACAGGCAACGATTCCATCAACGACTTGAGAAGCCCCAATGCCTCCTATACTAGTGACAAGAAGCTCTGCAACGGATAGAACTATAACCTGGAGAATAATGGCAAGGGGCGAGGCGTGTAACGCGGTAGCACGAAACAGATTCTTTGAGCTAATCCCATTCCAAGTACTTGACCCATACCAAAGCAACAGATAAAGTGCCAGTTTGCAATTCGCCATTAATGTTACACTGCGTGCAGTCATTCTGTCTTGCCATAAAATGTGAGTTTTAGGGTTTTTGCGAACCTTTCCTTGTTTGAAAGGAAAACTCAAGGTACTGCACAATCCTACAAAATAGACGTACTTGTCTGTGTGATACAACGGAATATATTTACATCAAATCCATCAAATGCACCATTTAAAACCCTAAGCATTTAGAGTTTACGGGTACATGTTTATGTATCAAACACATCGCAGTTGTCCGCTTCTTTTAAACTCATATGTAAGGTCTTTCAGCAGCCTCCCATTTGTCTTGGGGAACAAGTGGTAATTGTAGCTTGGCCGAAATGAGAATGCCCAAATTGAAGAGGGGAAAATGTCTCGGACCAAAACGATAGCGCGTGAAAAACCGTGACGAGGGGGGAAAAATTATACGAAATATTTTACTATTTCCGGGCTGCAACCGTCTTAGTGTTACAGGGCCGGATCTCAAGGCACCTGTTACTGAGTGAACACCTCTAGAGGGGTGTTGAAGCCTCCTTGTATCCTACTTTGAGTCTCTTGTATAAAGGGTAGATTGTACCATGACATACGTCAGAGTTAATTATATTCAATATAACTTGCATAAGTTATGTAACTCTCACTTAAACAATCATAAGATAGACATATATCTATCCCCGTTACCAATCAACGGTAACACTTAGTAGACGGCACGGTATGTGCCAATTCTGCCTGGCGATCCACAACAACGATTATCACATCTTGTCGATCATAGAATATCAGGAGACTGGTTATGAAATCAGTCCACTACATGTCCCAAGGTCGCTAGATTAACATTCTTACTCCAAGATTACGCCTAATGCAATATTGGACTCATATACCAAAACTTGATATGCTTTGGTTTGGCAAGGTGTTGAAAATTGCGGTAATGACAACAGAGCATATCAGCGCTAAGAGGTTCCTTGCACATCGCCCCAAAAAGAATGATGGTCCTCTTAATATATTTCCTGTGGAAGTTAATGAAGTTGATAATAAAGAGTGAAGCTTGGTTAATCTTAATAGTAACGCTACAAAGAGTCACAGAATCGGTGACTTTCCTGCAATATCCGTCTAGGATTTTTCAATCGTATTGGGGAATCGGATTGATCAATAAAGAGATACCTTGACTCTATACCTTGACAATATTCGGTTCCTATTTCTAGGTATACTTCTAGTTGATTAGAAATCGTGAACTACGATCTCATGTTCCATTTCTAGATAGTTGTTGTGTGCATTGCATCGATGTTCCACGGATTCGCATTAGATTAAATGATATGGAATAAAGCTGTTCCTAACGCGCTAAGATTTATGGGGAGTTTTCAGGTTTTTTAATGGGAGATTTGAAACGTACCTCCTTCGTATAGTCAAAGAAAAAGATAATTAACCCTCTACCAAACAGTCTCATGCATTTATCCCATGAAACATATCAATTTGCATCGAGCATCGGCTATGAAACATCGTCGATGTCTATTATTTTTAACAATAATATTTCTTCCCTTTAGTATCTTGTCTTTTACCTTTCGGGAAAATGAGAAGAACTCAGGACTAAAGTCTGCGGAAACGGGTGATTTTTCCCTCAAACAAATTGAAATACTTATGTATAGTACAGCAGATATTGTCGAGAGATATGCAGGAGCAGCAGCAAAGATCAATAGAAAATATGCCCTGCGCCATGGATACAAATTTAGACATGTCATAGATACGAAAAATGAAACCAAGCGCAAAAACATAATGTGGCGACGTGAGCAACTTATCAAGGACAGTTTACGAGATGCCGATGTGATCCTGTACATTGATTCAGATGCTGTCATCAATTACCAAAATCGCAGCCTGGATTGGCTAATACAAGGCGATGGAGACATCATTGCTTGTTCGGACAAAGGGAACGGTCCTTCTGTAGCGAATGCAGGTGTACTATTGATTAAAAGCACGCCAATGTCCATAAAATTGTTAGATGAATGGTGGAGTCTCCGAAATAATATAGAGTACGAAGTTTTCCCATACGAACAAAGGGCTTTCGGCACAGTTGCTTTAAAGCATCCCAATTCAATAAAAATTCATGCTTCGGACGAATTTAATAGCATCTGGTGGGCACTAAAGCAAGGGAAGAGAGATACTTTTGTTCTGCACTTCATGGCCTATGATGATTACGACAGAGCTAAAGAGATTGATAAAATATTGACAAAATTAAACATTTCTAAAGACCACGTCTATTCCAAATATCTAAATGATTGTTTCCGGAATAGAATTGAATAGATTAAGGCTACTGTTCTATACCAAAATGTGTCAAGTTGTATTTGATGAGTCGGACAACGTCTTAAGCTTCATCCAAATTATCATCCGATGGAGATAATTTTAACGTAGCAATTAGTAATTAAATCTTTTAGTTGGTTTCAATGCTTCATATTGTTTTTTCTGTTTTATTTCTATATTTTTTTCGAGGGAATTTCTTCCTTGCACGCGACAACAATCTGTTGAATCTCTTATTGTGCTTCAACCATTTAAGTTGGGTTACTGTCATTTTCGGAAGTCATACATGCTAGAAGTACTTTTTTTTGCTTTTTTAAGTTACCTTCGATGCTAATAGTATCTTAATTGACGGAGACGTGAAGAGGCTGCAACTTGCAAGTCATGTTTGGAGGGACATACTCCAGCCTCACGAAATTTCCGTATTTTGTATATTATATTATATATAATGATAGTACGTATAAATTGGTGCAGTATAGATGGTTGAGACCAAGTGTTTTTGGCATATATTAGAGTCTTAATTTTTATCAACGACAAAAAATACCATATACACCGTAAAATTGTGTATATATATATGTGCAACATTCATACTCATTGCCGTCAAAAAAATTAATTATTGTGTGCTGCAATGAAAAGGCCTTCAGTCGCCAGTTCTCTGAGCTGTACGGCATGACCTTCCTTAGAGAAATTTCCTGCAGGAACAAGGAATTTGTCCGAAAGATAGCGAAAATCTTAAATGTTTTCGAGTTTTTACTGAACCAAAAAAAAAAGAAAAGAAAGAAAAGAAGCGGGTCTTCTGAATGTCTCACGATGGTCTGACGGTAGGTTGACGACTGTGCGTAGACCTGGAATACTTTCAACACCCAGCAAGCACGTAATATACTTTTAGATCTTAAGGCTTTTGCAGGTGATGTCATTGGTGTGAGTATTTTCTTACAGGAGGATTTCAACCAGCAGATTAGATAAAATGAAATCACACGCTATAATTTTCTCATCATCATCGTCATAATGTTTTCTGAAGGAATCCGTGGGGCTTCCATATTCCCTCATGTTCTGTTCACTTCCGGGGAATGAACAGCTGACATATCGTCGACATATATTCAAGATGCACTGTAATATTGGATTGTCAGGCTTTCGCAAGATTTGGTTTGTCGTTGGTATGTGTTGATCGTTGTCCATCAGCTTCCTTCTCATGTCTTTTCTTAATTCTATTTTTTACTTCTCATTCATTCCGAAGCCAAAGGACGTGTCTGAGAGCCTGCTGGCAGACGGCGTAGAACGGAAGAAGAATAGGAGAACGGTCCACGGATCCATCATCTTCGTTTGTAAAACATTTGTAATTTATTTCTCTTATTCTTTTTGCCAAACATCCTTCATATAATAGAAACCAGAATGTCGATGGTCTCTTTATCTTTATGTGTATCTCAAACATATTGGATGTAATATATAACGTCTCAAGATATGGCGTCTTCTTCCATATGTTTTTTTCCATGCCAAGACACAATTCTACCTGCAGCGATCCTAAAGAGGCTTCCGCGAATTATTTGTGGTTGATCTGTGTATGTCATCGATACACTACCTTTCCATGAACATTTTAAAATATCGTTCTGCCAACTCGTTTTCATTGCAGATGCTCCCAACGGCTCAACGACCCTCTGATAAAGAGAAGACAAGAAAGGAAATGTTGACTTTGGTCTCAGAGGGAAAGGGAACAAATCAAAACAATAAAAACGAATCGCGTTTGCAAACGCAAAAAAAAAAAGATAGCATCTGTAACCGGGCGAGGTTCCCGGTCCAATGGCGAGAGGTGTCTATCTCGACCTCGA
>CAYSVF010000012.1:0-17244 GCA_964434415.1 uncultured Parvibaculum sp. | reverse complement strand
TCCAGGCTTTCATGACGGGCACCGACCCGTCCCTGTTCGAAGCGTTTGGATCGCGAGCGCAGCATATGCGTGTCGCGGGCGGGCGTATCCACGCTTGAAAGCGCAACGGACCGAAAGACAGAAAGACGAAATTATGAGCGACGTCGAACCGACAAGGCCCGAACGTAACGAAGAAGAATATGGCGCCGATGCCATCAAGGTCCTGAAGGGGCTCGATGCGGTGCGCAAGCGCCCGGGCATGTATATCGGCGACACGGATGACGGCTCGGGCCTGCATCACATGGTCTATGAGGTCGTGGACAACTCGATTGACGAAGCGCTGGCGGGCTGGTGCGACGCGGTGAAGGTGAAGCTCAACGCCGACGGATCCGTCTCGGTTTCGGATAATGGCCGCGGCATTCCCGTGGAGATGCACAAGGGCGAAGGCGTGTCCGCCGCCGAGGTCATCATGACCCAGCTCCATGCGGGCGGTAAGTTCGACCAGAATTCCTACAAGGTGTCCGGCGGCCTTCATGGCGTGGGTGTGTCGGTGGTGAATGCGCTTTCCGATTGGCTGCGTCTGCGTGTCTGGCGCAACGGCAAGGAACATCTCATCACCTTCAAGAACGGCGTGGCCGATGCGCCCCTCGCCGTGACGGGCGACGCGCCGAAGGGAGCGGATGGCGAGCCGGTCACGGGCACCGAGATCACCTTCCATCCCTCTTCGGAAACCTTCACGAAAACCGAGTTCGATTTTCCGACGCTGGAACATCGCCTGCGCGAACTCGCCTTCCTCAACTCCGGCGTGCGCATCGAGCTGACCGACAACCGCCATGTCGAGGAAAAGAAGGTCGACCTCTTTTACGAGGGCGGTCTCAAGGCATTCGTGGAATTTCTGGACCGCACCAAATCGCCGCTCGTGCCGGCGCCGATCACCGTGCTGACCGAGCGCGAAGGCATCACCGTGGAAGCTGCGCTCTGGTGGAACGACAGCTATCACGAGAATGTTCTGTGTTTCACGAATAACATTCCGCAGCGCGACGGCGGCACGCATCTGGCGGGTTTTCGCGGCGCGCTCACCCGCGTGGTGAATTCCTATGCGAGCGAAAGCGGTATCGCCAAACGCGAGAAGGTCACGATCAGTGGCGACGATGCGCGTGAAGGCCTGACCTGCGTGCTCTCGGTGAAGGTGCCCGATCCGAAATTCTCGTCCCAGACGAAAGACAAGCTCGTCTCGTCGGAAGTGCGCCCCGTGGTGGAAAGCGCGTTGAACGAAGCGCTGTCGAGCTGGTTCGAAGAACACCCGAACGAAGCCAAGCAGATCGTCTCCAAGGTTGCCGAAGCCGCGGCCGCGCGCGAGGCCGCCCGCAAGGCCCGCGAACTGACGCGGCGCAAGGGCGCGCTGGATGTGTCGAGCCTGCCAGGCAAGCTCGCCGATTGTCAGGAGCGCGATCCCTCCAAGGCCGAACTCTTCATCGTCGAGGGTGACTCGGCCGGCGGCTCCGCCAAGCAGGCGCGCGACCGCGCCAACCAGGCTGTGCTTCCGTTGCGCGGCAAGATCCTGAATGTGGAGCGGGCCCGCTTCGACAAGATGTTGTCCTCCAATGAAATCGGTACGCTCATCACTGCGCTGGGGACGGGCATCGGGCGCGACGATTTCAATATCGAGAAGTTGCGCTACCACAAGATCATCATCATGACGGACGCCGACGTGGACGGCGCGCATATTCGCACGCTGCTCCTCACCTTCTTCTACCGTCAGATGCCCGAGGTCATCGAGCGCGGGCACCTCTATATCGCGCAGCCGCCGCTCTACAAGGTTCGGCGCGGCACCTCGGAAACCTATCTCAAGAACGAGAAGGCGCTGGTCGACTTCCTGGTCCAGCAGGGTCTGACCGACATGGTGCTGACGCTTGCCAATGGCGACCAGCGCGCCGGACCGGATTTGCGCGACATCGTGGAAAAGGCGCGTTCCATACGCACCATTCTCGATGGTCTGCCGACGAAGTACAGCCACGATGTCGTGGAGCAGGCGGCGATTGCCGGTGCGCTCAATCCCGAAGCGCTGCAAAGCCCTGAACAGGCGCAGAACGCCGCCGCCTATGTCGCACGCCGCCTCGACATGTTGTCGGAGGAGACTGAACGCGGCTGGACCGGCGAGCCGACGCCCGACGGTGGCCTCAAGTTTGCGCGCGAAGTACGCGGTGTCCGCGAGGAAGTGATGATCGACGGTCCGCTGATTTCAAGCGCGGAGGCGGGCCGGCTGGCGGGTTTCAAGGATCACCTGCAGGAAGTCTACGGCAAGGCGGCCACGCTGCGCATGAAGGATGGCGACCGCGACATTCGTTCTCCCTCGCAGCTCATCAAGGCGGTTATGGAGGCCGGGTCCAAGGGCAATACGGTGTCGCGCTACAAGGGTCTTGGCGAGATGAACCCCGAACAGCTCTGGGAAACCACGCTCGACAAGGAAGTGCGCTCGCTCCTGCAGGTAAAAATCCGCGAACTCGACGAGGCCGACGATCTCTTCGTGAAGCTGATGGGCGATGTGGTGGAACCGCGCCGCGACTTCATCCGCGAAAACGCGTTGTCGGTCGCCAATCTCGACGTGTGAGCCGTCTTCGGAGCCGTGTCCGGCGGGAGCCAATCGTTAACAAGTCGTTAACCATCCTTCCCTAGTTTAAGAACGCGCGTTATCCTCTTGATTCACAAGCGTTCGGGCGGCAGGGCGGATGTTTTCACGCAGGAAGAGCCGGCAAGGCAAACGGCGTCCGCCGCGCGGGCAATGGGACGATGACGGCCCGCGCTTCGCGCTGCCCGGCCTGAAGCCCGTCCGCATGGGTATCGGCGTGAACGATAACGACACCGCTCTCGACGACGAAGACGATGCCGCATGGGATGCCTTCTGGCGCGAGGAAGGCCGAGTGGCAAGGCCCCGCAAGCGGAAGGCGAGCGGCGCAAAGAGGAGCGCCGGTACGAAAAAACCTTCCGAGAAATCGGGGCGCAAAAGCCCGGCCGGTAAGAAACCGGCCCGAAAGCCCGCTTCCCGATCGTCTTCGTCCCGTTCTCCCTCGAAAAAGAAACCGGCACGCAGTACCAAGGCCGCTTCCGCACATGCCGCCACGCAAGGCCGCGTTGCTCGCGGTCGTTCGGTCTCGTCCGGACGTCGCACCGCGGCGGGCCGGCGCTCCGGCAACGGGCGCGGCGGCGGACGGGGGGGCGGAAACGACAGGAGCCTCGTCGGCGCGCTTGCCTATTACATGGCCATCGCCGGCATCTGGGGCGGCATTCTTTTCGGTGGGGCGCTTCTCTATTTCGCCATGACGCTGCCCGATACGTCGGGCCTTTACGGTGTCGACCGTCCCCCCTCGCTGCAGATCGTCGCTGAAAACGGCGACGTGCTGAGCCATCGCGGCGGATTGGGCGGATCCTATATCGCGCTGGGCGACATGCCGCCCTATCTGCCCGAAGCGGTAATCGCCACCGAGGACCAGCGTTTCTACTGGCACTTCGGTATCGACCCCATCGGACTGGCCAGAGCTCTCGTCATCAATCTGCGCGCCGGCCATGTCGTGCAGGGCGGCTCGACCATCACCCAGCAGCTCGCCAAGAACATCTTCCTCACACCCGACCGCACCATCAGCCGCAAGCTCCAGGAAATGATCCTCTCAGTCTGGCTGGAAATGCGTTTCACCAAGGAAGAGATACTGACGATGTATCTCAACCGCGTTTATCTCGGGGGCGGGGCCTATGGCGTGGGAGCGGCGTCCGAACGCTATTTCCAGAAGCCGGTGCGTGCGCTCAATCTGCCGGAAGCGGCCATGCTGGCGGGCCTGCTGAAAGCGCCCTCGCGCTATTCGCCGACCAATGATATCGGCCTTGCGCGCGAACGCGCCGCGATCGTGCTGCGTAACATGGTGGGCGCGGGCTACATCACGCAGGAGGAAGCGCGCCTCGCAGAAACCAGCCCTGCCAGATTACAGGGCTACACCACGGCGAGTTCAATCAACTATTTCGTCGACTGGGCGGCGCAGAGCCTGTCGGATTACGCAGGCCGTCCCGAGGCCGATGCGACGGTGCACACCACCATCGACCCCGCCATGCAGCGTGCGGCGGATGCTGCTATCGCCAAGGTCTTTGCAACGGATGCGCCGGGGGCAAGCGTGTCCCAGGTGGCGCTTGTCGCAATGACGCCGCAAGGGGCCGTCCGCGCCATGGTGGGCGGGCGAAACTATGCGTTGAGCCAGTTCAACCGTGCCGTGCAGGCCGAGCGCCAGCCCGGTTCCGCTTTCAAGCCCTTTGTCTATCTCACCGCCATGCAGCAGGGTTTCGTGCCCGACAGCGAGTTTACCGACAAGCCGGTGACATATGGCGGCTGGTCGCCCTCCAACTATGAAAACCGTTTCGACGGTCGCATGACTTTGCGCACGGCGCTCGCGAAATCCGTCAACACCATTGCGGTGCAGGTCGCTCAGCAATGCGGCATTCGCAATGTGATCGCCACCGCGCGCCGTCTCGGTATCCAGAGCGATCTGCCGTCCAATCTCTCGCTCGCACTGGGCTCGGGCAGCGTCAATCTGCTGGAACTCACCTCTGCCTATGCCAGCTTCGCCAATGGCGGCTTCGGTGTCATTCCGCACGGTATCGAGGAAGTCGATACCGACAATGGCGATCGGCTTTACCGCCGTCAGGGCTCCGGCATGGGCCGCGTCATCGATGACAGAACGCTCGGCTCGATGAACAACATGATGCAGGCCGTGATGATCTATGGCACCGGTCATCGAAACGCGGCGATCGACGGTATTCCGGCGGGCGGCAAGACCGGCACCAGCCAGGACAGCAGGGACGCATGGTTTATCGGTTATACGAGCAATCTGGTTGTCGGCGTTTGGGTCGGCAATGACGATGGCTCTCCCATGAAGCACGTCACGGGCGGCACGATCCCGGCGAAGATCTGGCACGACTTCATGGTCCGTACACAAAATATCTCGGATGCGGGCCCGTTACCTGGAACATGGTCCCCGCCCGCTGCGACGCCCGCGCCGGCTCAGCCGGAAGACAAGCAGCGCAAATGGGAAGAACCCGGCTTCTTCGAGCGGTTGTTCGGCAGCAGCGACGAGACGGAAGAGCCCTGGTTTTCGCAATCGGCCAATGGCGGCGCGCAACGCGAAAGCCGACTGAAATCGGGGCATCCGGGTAACTGGCGATAAGGGATCAGGCCCGGCCGGAACGCGGCATCCATGCGATCAAGGCGGCGCCCAGACCCATCAGCGCGATCATGGCCGCCATGGGCCATCCCGTTTCGCCGAGCGTATGGCCGACGACAACGCCGGCAATCGCGCTCGCGGTCGATTGCAGAAAGCCGAACAAGGCCGACGCCGTACCGGCGATCTCCGGAAAGGGCGTCAGCGCGCCGGCAATGGCTTGCGGCATCGTCAGCCCGACCGATACGCCATAAACCATCATGGCGCCGACAAGCAGATACCCGGTCCCGTCGATTGCGAGCGCAACGATGGCAAGCGTGCCGCCCGTACCGGCGGCGGCCGCCCCGAGTTTCAGGGTTCGCTCCAGCCCGACTTCCTTCGACAGCTTCCCTGCCAGCAGCGTGCCCCCGATATATCCGCCGACGATCAGCGCAAAAGACGCGCCGAACCCGATAGGCGAAAGGCCATAGACTTTCTGGAGCACGAAGGATGCTCCGGAGATATAGGAAAACATGCCGGCCATGCCGAGACAGGCGATGACGAGATAGCGCAGGTAGACCGGGTTGGAGAGCAAACGCCGGTAGTGGCCAAGGATCGCAACGGGCGCAACGCTCTGCCGGAAAGCGGGCGGCAGCGTTTCGGCAAGCCCGATCAGCGTGACGAGGGCGAGGACAGCGCCCGTCGCGCCCAGAAAGATGAAGATGGAGTGCCAGCCAAGCGCCGCCTGCAGGACGCCTCCCAGCATAGGTGCAAGGGCGAGCGCTGCGCCCATCGCCGCGCTCATCCGCGCGAGCATCTGCGCGGCGTCCTCGTTCGAATAGAGGTCGCGCA
Organism: uncultured Parvibaculum sp.; assembly: GCA_964434415.1. Taxonomy (GTDB): domain Bacteria; phylum Pseudomonadota; class Alphaproteobacteria; order Parvibaculales; family Parvibaculaceae; genus Parvibaculum. The sequence continues at coordinate 11,233 of CAYSVF010000012.1, read as the reverse complement.
CCACCGCGCGCGCCAGCACCACCGACGCCCCGCCGCCCATGGCCTGGGCCAGCCGGAGCGCGATGAGTTGATCGATGTCGGCGGCGAACGCGGCGCCGAGGCTTGCCACGATATAAAGAGCGAAGCCGCCGAGCAGAACGGGCTTTCGTCCGAACCGGTCGGCAAGCGGTCCATAGACGAGTTGCGAACAGGCCATGCCGATCAGAAAGGCAGAAAGCGTGAGTTGCGTTTCACCCGTCGTCGCCCCGAAATCCCGCTCGATGGAGGGGAGCGAGGGAAGGTACATGTCGGTGGAAAGCGGGCCGACGGCGATCAATGCGGCGAGATAGGCGGTGAAGCTGTGCGCGCCCGGTTTTAGACGCATCGGCTCAGTTGCCGTTGCCGGATTTGGCCTGAGGTCCGTCGCCGAATTCACCGGCGAACACGCCCAGAGGTTCGGCACCATAGCGGTGAAGGCCCGGTCCGCTCGTTTCCAGCCAGCGCTTGGAGGTTTCGTAACTGGGGATCGCCTGGCGGACGAGCGCCCAGAAGCGTGCACCATGATTCATGTGCCGTATATGCGCCACTTCATGCGCGGCGACATAATCGAGGACATGCGGGGGGGCCATGATGAGCCGCCAGGAAAAGGAAAGTGCGCGGCTGGGTGCGCATGAGCCCCAGCGCGTGGTGGTGTCGCGCACCGTAATGCGCGCCGGCCGCACGTCGAACCGTTCCGCATGATAAAGCGCGCGTTCGTTCAGCTCTGCGCGCGCCTGCGCCTTCAGCCAGTCGCCCACACGCCGTTGCAGGAAGGACGTGGCGCCCGTTGCGCGGATTTCGGGCAGGCCACCCGTCTCTTCCGCGCCGACGCGCCAGACCGGTCCGTAACGCCGCCGCATGACCGGATCAGACACATGGCGGATCAGATGATCCTCGCCCTTGAAGGGAACGATCGCCCCGTCGACGAACGGTACGGGAGGCGGAACCTGACCGAGGCGTTCGGCAATCCAGTCGCGCTGCTCGCGTGCGAAAGAAAGCGCCTGCGCGAGACTCTTTTTCGACGGTGCGGTCACCTGCACGGAACCAGCGGCAAGATCCACACGCACGATGATGCGCCGCGCGCGCGGATTATGCCTGATCGCAACAGGCACATTGCGCCCGTCGATCTGCATGTAGTCGATATGAAGCGGAGCCGATTTCACCTGATACTACGTCCCGGCGTGTCGCTGGTTTACTCTGCGATTTGATGAGGATGCGGAAGCGGCGTTATACGCGTCCGGCGCCACGAATCAAGCAGAGCGAATCATGAACAGAATGCCACGTTTTCATCTTGCTTTCCCAGTCGATGATCTGGCCGCGGCGCGTGCTTTTTACGGAGGCGTTCTCGGATGTCCGGAAGGGCGCTCCGACACGCATTGGATCGACTTCGATCTGCATGGTCATCAGATAGTGGCGCATCTTGCGCCGCGCAGCGCGGCGGAAAGGCGCGAAGCCGCGCGTTGCAATGCCGTCGATGGTGACGACGTGCCCGTGCCTCATTTCGGTCTCATCCTGGAGTGGGGGGAGTGGCATGCTCTGGCGGAGCGGTTGAAGCGGGCCGGCATCGACTTCGTGATCGAGCCGCATATCCGCTTGGAAGGAAGGCCCGGTGAGCAGGCCACCATGTTCTTCCACGACCCCGCCGGGAATGCATTGGAATTCAAGGCATTCCGCGATGAGGCGCAGATTTTCGCAAATGTATGATCGTCAGCCGCGTCTAAGCCCGTCCGCTTATTTTCGTTCGGCGTGGAGGCTGGTGAAAGCGCGCACACGCGGCGCGATCTCATTGCGCCAGCGCGACCCGTTGAACACGCCGTAATGGCCGACACCGGGTTGTTCCCAATGCGCCTTCATGGCGTCGGGCAGGTTCTTGGTCAGCTTGTGCGCCGCCTTGGTCTGGCCGACACCGGAGATATCGTCCTTTTCGCCTTCCACTGTCATTAGCGCGGTTTTGGTGATCGCTTCGGGGCGTACCTTGCGCCCGCGATGCATGAACTCACCCTTGGGCAGCGCATGCTGAACGAATACGGTATCGACGGTCTGGAGATAGAACTCCGCCGTCATGTCCATGACGGAAAGATATTCGTCGTAGAACTCGCGATGCTTTTCGGCGCTTTCGCCGTCGCCATCGACCATGTGTTCGAAGAAGTCCCAATGGGCACTCACATGCCGGTCCAGATTCATGGCCATGAAGCCCGAAAGCTGCACGAAGCCCGGATAGACCATGCGCATGGCGCCCGGATGCGGGAAGGGCACCGGCATCACGACATTGCGCTCATACCATTCCGTGCCGCGTTCGGTCGCGAGCCGGTTCACTTCGGTCGGGCTTTCGCGTGTGTCGATGGGGCCGCCCATCAGCGTCATGGACAGCGGCACATGCGGATCGTCGTCGTTATGCATCACCGCGACGGCGGCGAAGACGGGCACGGCGGGTTGGCAGACGGCCAGCGCGTGCACATCCGGCCCCAGCACGTGGAAGATGTCGATGAGATAGTCGATATAGTCGTCGAGATCGAACCGCCCCTTGGAGAGCGGCACCATGCGCGCATCGATCCAGTCGGTTACATAGACATCGTAATGGGGCAGCATGGTTTCGACGGTACCGCGCAACAGCGTTGCATAGTGACCGGAAAGCGGCGCGACGATCAGCAGCTTCGGCTGGATCGTATTCTTCATCGCTTTGCGTTCGCGCTCGAAATGAATGAGCTTGCAGAACGGCTTTTCCCACACAACGCGTTCGCGCACCGGCACTGCGGTGCCGTCGATGATCGTCTCATGCAAACCGAAGGGCGGTTTGCCATAGCGGCGCGTCGTGCTCTCGAAGACGTCGATCGCTGCGGCCATCGTTTTGGCCGCCTGCGCTTCGGAAAAAGGATTCAGCGGATGGCGGAGCGCCCACAGGCTCATTTCGGCAGCGGCCCGGAACGGCGCTACGGCGGCGTGGTTCAGTTCGTAGATATGGTACAGCAAGCTTCTACCTCTCCGACGTTCCCGCTTCTTTGCCCCCGTTGGAGGGCCGCATTTAATGCTGCAGTGCAATAAGTCCTAAAATAGGCTTCCGGAGCGTCAGCTCCAAGCCCATTTTTTGCGGTTTTGCGTGAGGTGGAATAATTCCCCGCCTTATCCGGGCAAAAAAGGCGCGGGCGGGAGAGGTTTCCCGCCCGCCATATTGGTTAATCAGGATGACCGGCGGGCGGCGGCCCGGTTGGCCGCGCTCACCAGCGCCTTCAGCGAGGCGGTGATGATGTTGGGGTCGAGCCCCACGCCGAACAGATCGCCGGGATGATCCGGATCGCCGACCTCGATAAAGGCGGCGGCCTGCGCGTCCGAGCCGGATCCGAGCGAATGCTCGTCATACTGGCGCACCTGCAGGTTCACCGAGAGGGCGTTCAGGGCTGCGTCGATCGGACCGTTTCCGAGCCCGGTCAGTTCCTCTTCCTTGCCATGCCGCTTCACGCGCATCTTCACACCTTGCTTGCCGTCCTCGTCGAAGAGCGAGTGGCCGACATATTCGAACGGCTCTGTTGCATTCAGATATTCTTCCTCGAAGATGCGCCAGATGTCGGCGGCGCGGACTTCCTGCCCGGTGAGGTCGGTATATTTCTGTACGGCGGAACTGAATTCCACCTGCAACCGCCGCGGCATGGACAGCCCGTATTCGGTCTCCAGCAGATATGAGATGCCGCCCTTGCCGGACTGACTGTTCACCCGAATGATCGAGTCGTAGGTGCGGCCCACATCGCGCGGGTCGATCGGCAGATAGGGCACATCCCAGACCTGCTCTTCTTTCTTGCGCGCGCCGAGGCCCTTTTTGATCGCGTCCTGATGGGATCCGGAAAAGGCAGTGAACACCAGATCGCCCACATAAGGATGGCGCGGATGGATCGGCAATTGAGTGCAATATTCCGCCGTGCGGGCGATTTCGTTGATCTGCGAAAAATCCAGACCGGGATGCACGCCCTGGCTGTAGAGATTGAGCGCCAGCGTGACGAGGTCGACATTGCCCGTGCGTTCGCCATTGCCGAAGAGGCAGCCTTCCACGCGGTCCGCCCCCGCCATCACCGCGAGTTCGGCAGCCGCCACAGCCGTGCCGCGATCATTATGCGGATGGACCGAGAGGACGATTCCGTCGCGCCGCTCCAGGTTCCTGTGCATCCATTCGATCTGGTCGGCATAGACATTGGGCGAGGCCATCTCCACCGTCGCCGGCAGGTTCACGATCACCTTGTTGTCGGATGATGCGTTCCAGATTTCCGTCACCGCGTCGACGACCTCTTTGGCGAAGTCGAGTTCGGTGCCCGAAAAGACTTCCGGGCTGTACTGGAACGTCCAGTTCGTCTCGGGCTGGCCGGCGGCAAGCTCCTTGATCTGATGTGCTGCCTCCGTCGCAATGGCTTTCACGCCATGCTTGCCCTGGTTGAACACCACGTCGCGGAAATTCGGCGCGGTCGCATTATAGACATGCACGATGGCGTTCTTTGCGCCGCGCAGGGATTCCATGGTGCGGGCGATGAGCTCGGGGCGGGCCTGCGTCAGCACCTCCACGCGCACATCGTCCGGAACCTTTCCCTGCTCGATCAGCTCACGGATGAAGTTGAAATCCGTGTCGCTGGCCGACGGGAATCCCGCCTCGATCTCCTTGAAACCGATCTTTACCAGCAGTTCGAACATGGCGCGTTTGCGCTCGGCATTCATCGGCTCGAAAAGCGCCTGATTGCCATCCCGGAGGTCCGTGCTCATCCAGATGGGCGGCGTGGTGATCGTCTTGCTGGGCCATTGGCGATCGGACAATTCGACCGGCTTGAACGGCCTGTATTTTCGACTTGGATCTTGCAACATGGTTCTTCTCGAGATTCAGCGGCCATTTCGCCGCGCATCCATCATGCAATGAAAAGCTTGCAAGAGGATTGCGCCGCGCCGGCGGCGATAAACGAACGGATGGACTGGATATGTCGGAAGGGGATGTTTTCTGCGCTCAAGCGCAGAGCAGCGCACGCGCAAGAAGGCCCGTCCGCAGAAGCGGAAGGTCATGGCCGAGAACAGCGGTGTGGCGCGATGCGTTCATGAGCCGAACATAGGCAGCGCGCACCGTCCGGTCAAGACGATGAGTCAAATCATGCGTCGGCGGACGATCCCGTAAATTAGGGTAGCAGGGCTGACCTGTTCGACGGCCCCGCCTCAGTCCATCTTCGCTTTCATTGCCTTGGCCATTTCTTCCGGCGTGGCGCGTGTGCCGACGAAGAAGGTGAGGAATTTATTATCCGGGCTCATGAAGTAGATATAGGGCGTGTGCTCCATCGTATAGCCGCCCTCCGCGCTGGGGTCCTTCACCTTGTCATACTGCGCGCGATAGGCCTTCGCGGCGACGGCAATCTGTTCGGGCGTACCGGTCAGCCCGACGAGCCGTGGATCGAATTGCTGGATGTAGAGTTTTATCTGTTCCGGCGTGTCGCGTTCCGGGTCGATGGTGATGAATATCGGCTGCACCTTCTTGGCGTCGTCGCCCAGCGCATCCATCGAAGCGGCCATCTTGGCAAGATCCGTGGGGCAGACATCGGGGCAATAGGTGAAGCCGAAATAGATCAGCAAGTATTTCCGGCGGAAGCTCTCCTGGGTGACGGTCTGCCCGTCCTGGTTCACGAGGGTGAAGGGGCCGCCAATCTGCGGTGTGCCGGTGGAGACCACGGGCTGGCCGTTGCCGCCGGTGGATACTTCTCCCCCCGAGAGATGACCCGTGAGCCAGTAGCCGATGCCCGCAATGACGATGAGGGCGCCCAGCGTCAAAATCCATCCTGTACGGCTCATCTCGATCCTCCTGTGAAAACTGGCTTGAAGTCTGTCTCTGCCGGATACCGGGGCCGCCGCATTTGCGGACAAGCGGCGTGAATTGGGTATAATGCGATCATAGCTTCGCATACCAGTCTCGGGGCGGCGATTAAATCCGCGCCCCCGGGACGGGCCGCCCACCGATACAGCAACTGACAGACATGACGAACATCAAGCGTATTTCCGTTTCCGCCGCAATGCGCGTCTTAAGCGCGCTCCCCGCCTTGGCGCCCGTCGCGCGCTGCGGTGGGCTGGCAGTCGCCGTCCTGCTTGCGGCAGCGCCAGCCGCCCATGCGGCTCCGCCCGGCGCGCCCAGTGCGATCATCAAGGACAATGATATGATCGAAGCCGCCCGGGGTGGCGATCTGGAAGAGCTTCAGCGTCAGGTGAATATCGGCGTGTCGCCGAATGAGAGCGGCCGCGACCGTATTCCCGCGATTGTGGTCGCCGCGCAATACGGCCAGGCAAAGGCGATCCGGATGCTGCTGGATGCCGGTGCCGATCCCGATCGCCGCGCGCCCGACGGGGATACGGCTCTGTCTACTGCGGCGCGGAGCGGACGGGCCGATATCGCGCAGATGTTGCTGCAGGACGGCGCCGATCCCGACCGCTATGGCCCGGACCGCGATGCGCCTTTGCTGATTGCGACGCGGGCCCATCATACTGATGTCGTAGTGGCGCTGATTCAGCACGGTGCCTACCTTGAGGAATCCGATGTCACCGGGCGCACGGCGCTGGATCTCGCCCGCGAGAACCATTTTTCCGACATTGTCGCCCTGCTGGAAGAGGCAGGATCCTGATCATGCCTTCGGCGCCGAAGGGGAAGGAGCGGTGCCGGGGGTGAAATAGAGCTTTGGGCTCCCTACTTTTAGAACTGCTATGAGTTCCACCAGGAAAACCTTCCGCCCCACCGGCTTTGCCCGTCGTCGCGCTGCGCGTGCGCAAGAGGACGAGCGCGCCGGAATGGCAGGCTCCCCGCCTGAGCGTCCGCCGGAACGGCCCTGGCACCACATGCCGGACGGCACATTCCGCAATCCCCCGGGATGCGAGAACCGTGGCGGAAAGCAACGGCTCAAGCATGTCGGGCCCTATTTCCTCGAAATGATGAAGCTCGGCACGAAGAAGGTCGAGGTGCCGGAAGGGCATGTCGTGCCCCGGGACGAAGCGGTTCGCACGCTGACCGAACATGCGGAGAGCGATCGCGACTTTCTGACCTGGGTGGGCCATGCCTGCTTCCTTATCCGCATGGGCGGCTACACCATTCTGACCGACCCCTATCTCACCGCCTATGCGGGTCCAAAGGGCGTGGGGCCAAGGCGGTTTGTGAAGGCGGGCGTTCCCGTCTCCGCCCTGCCGCCCATCGACCTTCTGGTCATCAGCCACAACCACTATGACCATCTGGACGAGCGTGCACTGGCCCAGCTGCCGGGCAAGGACCGAATGACCGTGCTGGTGCCGCTGCGTCTCGGCAATTTCTTCCGCGAGCGCGGTTTCGCCAATGTCGTGGAGCTGGACTGGCATGAGTGCCACGAGCTCGATGGCCTGACCGTGACGGCGCTGCCCGTGGTGCATTGGTCGCGCCGCAGCGGCTGGGACACCAACCGCACGCTCTGGGCGGGATTTGCCTTCAAGACCGAAGGCCATCACCTGTTTTTCGGCGGCGACAGCGCCTATGGCCCGATTTTCGAGGAGCTGGGCGAAAAATACGGGCCCTTCGACACGGCGCTGCTGGGGATCGGCGCTTATGCCCCGCGGGAAATGATGCATGCCTCCCATGCCACGCCGGAAGAGGCCGTGCGTATGGGCAGGGAGCTGAAAGCCGCCCGCCTTGTCGGCATGCATTGGGGCACGGTGCTCCTCACCATCGAGCCCCCGTTCGAGCCTCCGGCCCGCTTCATGCTGGCCGGCACCAATGGCGGCTATGAGCGCGACGATCTCTGGATCATGCGCATCGGGGAAACCCGTCTTCTGGCCGGCGACTGGCCCTCCAACCGCTGATCCTCCCGTCCCGGACAATCGGTCCTCTGGACCTGACGTCCTCCCTGCGGCAGAAAGATCGTCAACGGAACGATTTGAAGACCCGGATGACAGCTTGTCCGGGGCCCCTATGGAGGACTTTATGGCGGACCGCAGCAGCATGAACTGGCTTCGCCGGACCTTTCTTTCCGGCGGCTTGCCCGATGCCGACGACAGTGCGCGGATCCGCCTGCAAACGCTGGTTGTCCTGCGCTGGATGGCGGTTGCCGGTCAGCTTGTTGCCGTGCTGATCGTCAATCTGGTGCTCGGTTTCCCGTTGCCGCTCGGCCTTTGTCTGGCGGTGATCGCCGCCTCGGCATGGCTGAACGTCTTCCTCACCCTGCGCTCTCGCAGCGTGATGCGTCTGCCGGACTGGCAGGCGGCGGTTTATTTCGCCATCGATCTGATGCAGCTTGCCGTGCTGCTTTTCCTCACCGGCGGATTGCAGAACCCCTTCGTGCTTCTTTTCATGGCGCCGGTCACCATCTCGGCGACCACCCTTTCACTAAGGTCCACGATAGCGCTCCTCCTGCTGGCGCTCGTCTATGTGACGGCGCTGGCTACGGTGCACATGCCGCTGCCCTGGGTGAACGGCGAAACGCTCGAGCTACCCCGCCTCTACATCATCGGCATATGGACATCGCTCACCATCGGGCTGGCCTTCATGGCGGCCTATGCCTGGCGAGTTGCGCAGGAATCCCGGCACATGTCCGCCGCGCTGGCGGCAACGCAGGCGGTGCTTTCCCGCGCACAGCGCCTTTCCGCCCTGGATGGACTTGCCGCGGCGGCGGCGCATGAACTCGGCACGCCGCTCGGTACCATCTCGCTCGTCTCGCGCGAGCTGGAGCGTGGCGGGCAGAGCGACGCGGAAATGAAGGAAGACCTTCGTCTCATCGCCAGCCAGGCCGAACGCTGTCGGGAAATCCTGTCGCGCCTTTCGCGCCGCCCCAGTGCGGACGACATGATCTATTCGCGCCTGCCGCTTCATGCCCTTCTGGAGGAAGTGGTGCGGCCGCATAGCGATATGGATGTGGGTTTCCGGCTCGATGTGGAAAGCGACGAGGCCGATGGCGAGGAGCCCGACCTCTGGCGGCGCCCGGAGGTCCTGTACGGATTGGGCAATTTCGTTGAGAACGCTGCCGATTTCGCCGAGAACGAGGTTGCCGTGACTGCGCGCTACTCGCGGGAAGAAATCGCGGTGGAAATTGTCGATGACGGCCCCGGTTTCGGTCCGGACGTGCTGGAGCGGCTGGGCGAGCCCTATGTCACGACGCGGCCCCGGCGAAAGGGCGCACCCGCCGATCCGGAGCATTCCCATCAGGGGATGGGGCTTGGTTTCTTCATCGGCAAGACCTTGCTGGAGCGGACGGGCGCCACCGTCGATATCGGCAATCGAGAGGATGGCCCAAGGGGCGCGCGCGTCCATGTGGCTTGGCCCCGACACCTTATCGAGGCGGATCCTGCCTTTCCCGAGCGCGCGGAGGGCGGGGAGTAAGGGAAAGCCCCAACTTGGCTTGGCGAAGCTGAAAGCCTACAGTCAGACCATCTGATTTGGAGATCCGAAGACGTGCCCGAGACTGAAGACAATGCCCCCGGCGAGATGCCGTTTCTGCCCGAAGACAAGACGCTTCTGCTTGTCGACGACGACGTACCGTTTCTGAACCGTCTGGCCCGTGCCATGGAAACCCGCGGCTTTCAGGTCAGCACGGCGAATACGGTGAAGGAAGGCAAGGGCCTCGCCCGGACGATGAAGCCCGGATATGCCGTGGTGGATATGCGCCTGGAAGACGGCAATGGCCTCGATGTCGTGGAAGCGCTGGAAGAGGCCCGTCCCGAAGCCCGTATCGTGGTGCTGACGGGCTACGGGAATATCGCCACCGCCGTCACTGCGGTGAAGCTCGGCGCGGCGGACTATCTGTCCAAGCCGGCCGACGCCGACATGATCGAAGCCGCCCTTCTCGCCAAAGGGGCCGATCATGCCGATCCGCCCGAAAATCCGATGTCGGCCGACCGTGTGCGGTGGGAACATATCCAGCGTGTGTATGAGCTTTGCGACCGCAATGTCTCGGAGACGGCGCGCCGCCTCAACATGCATCGCCGTACGCTGCAGCGCATCCTTGCCAAGCGCGCGCCGAAGTAAATTTCGCGGGCTGGATTTCACAATTCTTCCGGATCGAGAAAGCGGTGCACCCGCCGCGCAGTGATGCGCGCGAAGTGCAGGGTCAGCTTCCTGCGTCTCGCCGCGGGCAGCGGGTCATGCGGTGACTCCCGCAATATCTCCGCTCCGTAGCGATCGGCGACCACGAGACCCACTTGCTCCGGCAGCACCTCTTGGGGAAACTCCGGCGGGACGGCGAAATAGAAACGGTCGCAGAATTCCAGATAGTCTTCCCATTTCGAATCCGCCCGGAAGTCGGCAAGGCTCGACTTGATCTCAAAGACATGAATCTCGTTCTTCGGGCCGAGCGCCATGATGTCGACGCGCCGTCCCGTCGCGAGCGGAATTTCCGTCGCCGCGACGAACCCCATCTGCGCGATGAGGCGGCTGCACCCGCGCTGCACCGCAGCCGCGGTCGGCGATTGCCGCCCGTCGAACAGCATGAAGGGATCGTCGTCGTTTTCCGGAATGTCGTCGTCTTTCGCCATGGCGATATCTTATGCGATCCCGGCCGCTTCCATTGCGTGAACCAGCGCGGCGCGCCGGCGCATGCCTTCGCGCGGATGGCCGGAATGTCCCTCGATGGCAAGCGTGCAAAGCGCATTGGCGGCCATCGCTATGCGGATGCGCTTCATCGACACGTCCCGGTCCGCCCGGGCTTCATACCCACGCAGCACCGCTTCGCCCATCGGTCCGAAATTTTTCAGATGACGGAAATCCGCTTCCGGCAGCGACCAGCCGCTTTCCGCCAGGTCGACAAGGCCCAGCGCGTTCGCCTGCGCTCGCCCTGTTCCGAATCTCTTGTGCGTACCCGTCTCGCCAAGGATGTTCGACAGGTTCAGGTCGCCATGCACGAAAACAAGCGGTCCCGTCTCGATTTCCGCCGCCCATGCGTCGGCCAGCCGTTCCGCCATGAGGCGCTCGTCGGGCTGGCCCATCCGGTGCGCGGCCAGGCCGATGGAGCGGCCGACCGTATCGCCGAGCTTGAGGCCGGCTTCATGCGCCAGCCGGGTCGTCATCTCGTGAAACTCCGCGATGGCGGCACCGATCCGCTCGCCGATGGCGTCGCGTGTCTGGACTGGCGCAAAGACGAGCCGGTCCGCCTGAAGCGGCGCGCCTTCATGGGCGCTTATGCGAAGCCATCCGGCATGGAGACTGCCGCCGCTTTCCAGATCGCCATGACCAAGAAGGCGGGGCAATGAGAAATGCGTGCCC
>CAYSVF010000011.1:0-17582 GCA_964434415.1 uncultured Parvibaculum sp. | reverse complement strand
GGTCGGCGGCCTGATCGGCTGGCTCGACCAGACCCCGCTTTCCGACAGTTCCTCGACGGCGACGGTCACCGGTTTTGGTGAGGTCGGCGGTCTGGTCGGGCGCTTGCGCGCTGCTTCGATCACTGATTCCTATGCCACCGGCGCCGTCACCGGAACGACCGACTATGTCGGCGGTCTCGTCGGCGGCACCTATCAGGGCGGCACGCTGACCGATGTCTATGCCAGCGGCAATGTCACGGGAACGACCAATGTCGGCGGTCTGGTGGGTGGCGCTGTCTTTGCGGGTGCGGTAACCGCAAACAACGCCTATTGGGATGTCGACTCCACCGGTCAGAGCACGAGCTTCGCAGGCACCGGTATCGACAATGCGGATGCTTTCACGGCCGCGACCTATTCTGGCTTCGACTTCACCGACACCTGGGTGCTGATCGACGGCCAAACCCGGCCGATGCTGCAAAGCGAATACGCCACGACGATCTTCACGCCGCATCAGCTTCAGCTCATGGCGCTGGACCTCGGCGCGGACTACACGCTTGGCACAGATATCGACATGACGGGCGCCTTCACCGCCAATGGCGGTGGCTATTATGGCGGCGTCTGGAGTTCCGCCGGCTTCGACCCTGTCGGCATATATAGCGCCAGTCCCTTTACCGGAGGGCTCGACGGGCAGGGCCATACGATTAAAGGCCTGACGATCGACCGTTCGGGTGAGGATAATGTCGGCCTGTTCACGATTACGCAAAACGCCATCGTCAAGGATTTGACCTTGTCCGGCGGCAGCATCACCGGCGGTCAGGGGGTTGGCGCACTGGCCGGGCAGTTTAACGCCGGATCGATTACCTCGGTTTCCTCGGGCGTGTCGGTTGAAGGAAGCAACTTCGTCGGCGGTCTTGTGGGGGCGAACCAGCAGCTCACGGCGATATCGCTTTCCTCGGCCGGCGGCGACGTCACCGGCACCGGCTATGCCGTCGGCGGTCTGATCGGGGCGCTTTTCGAGGGTACGCTCGACCAGTCCTATGCCACCGGCAACGTATCCGGGGCCAACCTGGTCGGAGGCCTTGTCGGCGCGAACGGCTTTGCCAGCCCGGGCGGCGTGATCGATCAATCCTTCGCGACCGGCAAGGTCACAGGCTCTGTCAGCCAGATCGGCGGGTTGGCCGGCTATTCCTCGAAAATCATCACCAATTCCTATGCGACCGGGAACGTGACCGGTACGGGCTCGGCCAGCAAGGTGGGTGGCCTTGTCGGCGAGTTGGAGACCGCGGCAACGATCGACAGCGCCTATTCGACGGGCCTGGTGAGCGGAGCATCCGATGTCGGCGGTTTTGTGGGGCTGAGCGACGACGGGGCATCTGCCATCACCTCCTCTTACTGGAACACCGAGACCAGCGGACAGGCGAGTGGACTTGGCGATACCAGCGGCGGGGACGTTACGGGCCTGACCACCGCCGAGCTTCAGGGGACGCTGCCCGCCGGCTTCTCGAACACCGTCTGGGCGACCGGCACCAACCTCTACCCCTATTTCAGCTGGCTCTATCCCGGCGGTGCAAAAGCTGTTTCCGGTATCGCCTATAGCGACGCCGGCGCCACTGCGCTCGTCGGCGCCAATGTCAGCGCAATCTCGGGCGGCTCGCTGCTCGGCAGCGCCGGCACGGGCGCCAACGGCTATTACTACATTCTCGCCGCTCCCGGCTCGATCGATACGTCTGGCGCGCTTGCCTATCTTGACGGCGAGAGCACGCAGGCCGCCGCCTTCAGCGACGATGTTGCCGCGACCGGCGTGACCAATCTCGATATCTACGGCACGGCGCTCAACCTGATCGCCAGCGGCAGCACGCTGGGCGGAACGCTCACCAACCTGAACACCACGCTCGCCAGCTACTCCGATACGGACGTCGACTTCTTCAATCCGGCGTCGACCAAGGTCACCTATGACGGTTACGATCTCTATCTGCATGCCGACCAGGCCTACGCGATCGACGGAAACCTCACTTCGGGCGGAGCGCTCTCGCTCGGCGGCAGCGGTACCTACAGCGTCACCGGCGACCGGACTCTCAAGGCCGACGGCGATCTGACGATCGCAAGCGCGTTCGCATGGTCCGATGCGTCGGCACTGACGCTGGAAACCATCAACGCCGGCGACATCCAGCTCGACGCGGGCATCACCGCATCCAGCGGTTCGCTGACCCTCAACGGCAGCGGTTCGGTCGCTACCGGCGCATCCACTGCCGTGGACCTTGCGCTCTTCGATCTCGCTTCCGGCGCCTGGAGCCAGATCGGGGCGAGCCTGCCGTCGTTCAGCGCGGGCGATTTCCGCCTCGATCCAGCAAACGCCACATTCCTGCGCGCGCTCGGCGGCGATGGATCCACCGGTACGCCGTATCGGATCGCGGATATTTACGGGCTGCAGGGCATCGGGTCGGCCAGCCTTCTGGCCAAGGATTTCGTTCTGGCGAACGATGTCGATGCCTCCGGCACATCGGGCTGGAACAGTGGCGCCGGCTTCGACCCGATCGGCACGTTCGGCGGCGTCTTCAACGGTCAGGGCCATGCGATCACCGGCATGACCATCAATCGAGGCTCCACAAACAATGTCGGCCTGTTCGGCGTTTTGTCCGGCACCGTGTCCGATATAGGCCTGATCGGCGGCAGCTTCACGGGTTTGGGGGAAAGCGGCACGCTGGTCGGTATTGTCAATGCATCGGGTAGCGTGACGCGCGCCTACTCGACCGCCGCGATCATGGCTGGCGGCAATTTCGCGGGCGGTCTGGTCGGACAAAATTTTGGTACCGTCTCGCTGTCTTATGCTGGCGGGACGGTGACCAGCTCGGCCTCTTCCGCCGGTGGCCTCGTGGGCGTGAATGACGGGACAATTTCGGATTCCTATGCCACAGGGGCGGTTAGCGCCGCCAATTATGCCGGCGGCTTTGCCGGCGGCAATCGCGTGACGCTTGAACGCGTCTATTCCACCGGCCTCGTTTCGGGCGGCGGCTCCAATGGTGGCCTGACGCCCTACAATAGCGGAACGATCACCGCGGGATACTGGAACACGGAGACGTCGGGCACGTCGAGCGGCTATGGCACCGGGGTGACCACGGCTCAGCTTCAGTCGCTTTCGACCTTTGCCGGCGCTGGCTGGGACATCGACGACGCGGGCGGCACGGCCAAGGTCTGGCGCATTTATGACGGCAATACCGCGCCTCTTCTGCGCACCTTCATGACCGGTCTGACGGTCACCGGTGGTTCCGGAACCAAGACCTATGACGGTACTGACACATCGACCGATGTCGGTACGTTGTCATACAGCCCGTCGAGCCATGACGGCTCGCTGGTCCTTGGCACCGCGACCTACACGACGTCCTCGGCCGATGCAGGAACCTATTCCGGCTCGGATGTGTCGCTTGGCGGACTTTATTCGACCCAGTTCGGCTATGACATGACGCTCGTGGCCGGAACCATGACGGTGAACAAGGCCGCGCTCACGGTGACGGCTGCCAATGATAGCAAGACCTATGACGGCAACGCCTATTCCGGCGGCAACGGCGTCAGCTATTCCGGCTTCGTCAATAGCGAGACCGCCTCGGTGCTTTCCGGCTCGCTCGGCTATGGCGGCACCTCGCAAGGCGCTGTCAACGCGGGCAGCTACACGATCACCGCCTCCGGCCTCACATCCGGCAACTACGACATCAGCTACGTTGCGGGCACGCTAACGGTGGGCAAGGCCTCGCTGACGGTGACGGCCAGCGCTGCGAGCAAGACCTATGGCGATGCGCTGAGCCTGACCGGCTTCTCGAGCAGCGGGCTCGTCGGGTCTGACAGCATTTCGAGCGTCACCCTGACAAGCACGGGCGCGGCGGCGGGGGCCAATGTCGGCAGCTACGACATTTCATCCTCGAACGCCGTCTTCGGCACCGGCTCGGCGGCGAACTACGATATCCAATACAATACGCTGACCGACGGGCTGACCGTGAACAAGGCTGCGCTCACGGTCACTGCGAACAACGACAGCAAGACCTTTGACGGCAACGCCTATTCCGGCGGCAACGGCGTCAGCTATTCCGGCTTCGTCAATAGCGAGACCGCTTCGGTGCTCTCCGGCTCGCTCAGCTATGGCGGCACCTCTCAAGGCGCGGTCAACGCCGGGACCTATGCCATCACGGTATCCGGCCTTACGTCCGGCAATTACGACATCAGCTACGTTGCCGGTACGCTGACCGTCGGTGCCGCTACCGTCAATCTGACGATTACGCCCGACGCGGCCAGCAAGACTTATGGCGATACGCTGAGCCTGACCGGTTTTTCGACAACCGGGCTCATCGGATCGGACAGCATTTCGAGCGTCACGCTGACCAGCCCGGGCACGGCAGCAACGGCCAATGTCGGCAGTTATGACATTTCATCTTCGAACGCCGTCTTCGGCACCGGCTCGGCCTCGAACTACGACATTCACTACAACACGCTGACCGACGGGCTGACAATTACGGCCCGCCCGATCACGGTGACGGCGGACAATCTTGCCCGCGTCTATGGGGCGTCCAATCCGGCGTTCACCTGGCAGGTCACGAGCGGAAGCCTGGTCAATGGCGATACGCCGTCGGGCGCGCTGGCGACCTCTGCCACGGCCTCGTCGAATGTCGGCGCCTATGGCCTCGCACAGGGCACGTTCGGGCTCGGTGCCAACTATGCGCTGACCTTTTTGCCGGGCACGCTGACTGTCGATCCGGCCACGCTCACCATCACGGCGGATGACCGAGAGAAGAATACGGGCCAAAGCATCGTCCTGTCCGGCTATCGCGTGAACGGCCTCGTGTCCGGCGATACGGTGACGGGCGTTACGCTGGCAAGCACCGGTACAGATGCGAATGCCGCGGTGGGCAGCTATGCGATCGTCGCGAGCAATGCGACGGGTAGCGGGCTTTCCAACTACGACATCCACTATGGGGACGGCACGCTGACGGTTCGCGATACGGTGCCCGGCCAGTCGCTCCGCACCATCGAGCCTCATCCGTTCGTTCCGTCCTGGCAGCTCGCCGACGGTGAAGTCGGACCGGGCGAAGGAGCGGGCGGCTTCTGGTCCATGCCGCTGCTGCTGCAGCCGTCCGCGCTCGTCTATGACGAGCGGAGCGGCCGCTGGATCGTCCTTGACGGCCGGGCCGGGCGCCTCAACCGGACAAGGCATATCTCATATCGGTTGAGGCCTGCGTCGGAGCAGGCCCTGCGCACCGGCGAGCGGGAGTGAGTTGAGAAGGTGGTGAAGCACATGAACATGGCAGGCAAGGCTTGTCGGTGGCTGGCACTGGTCGCCGCTCTGTCGGTACTGGATGGCGGCATCGCCTTCGCGCAGGATTTCGAGCGCGTGGCCCCGCAGGAGCCGCCGGCAGGCGAGGGGGGCGGGCTTGAACTGCCGTCCCCGCCCGAGGCCGCACCGGAAGCGGTAGCGGATAAGACCATCCTCCCCGCGCTTGAAGGCATCGTCGTTCGCGTGAGGCCGGGCGATGTGGTGAAGGCCGGCGTGACGGAGAAGGGCGTCGATGTCTCCACCCTGTCGGGTGACGATGCCCATGCTGTGCAAAAGGCGCTCCAGCCCTTTATCGGCAAACCGCTTCGACAGCGCGATCTTGCCATCATCTCGCGGTCGGTCGTCAAGGCTTTCCGCGATCAAGGTAAGCCCCTCGTCGATGTCACCTTCCCGCCGCAGGACGTGACCTCGGGCACGGTGCAGCTTCTGGTGATGGAGTTCCACCTCGGCAAGATCGGCGTCGAGGGCAACAAATGGTTCGCTGCGAGCCAGTATCGCGACGGGCTGGCGCAGGAGCAGGGCAGGCCGATCGATGTCGACCGCCTGAAGCGCGGTCTCAATCAGTTGAACGCCAATCCCTTCCGGCAGGTGAACGCGGTGCTGAAGCCCGGCGCCTCGCTGGGCGAGACCGATATCGGCTTGCGGGTGCAGGACCGCTTCCCCCTCCGCGTCTATGCCAGCTACGACAATACGGGCCTGCGCGCCACGGGGCGCGACCGCTGGAGCGCGGGCTTCAACTGGGGCAACGCCTTCTGGGCGGGCCACCGACTATCCTACCAGTTCACAACCAGTGGCGATCTCCTGAAGAGCCGTGACCGGGGCCCCGGTCTGCCGGACGATCCCCGCTTCATGGCTCATGCGCTCACCTATACCGTGCCGCTGCCCTGGCTCGACACGCTGGAAGTGTTTGGCTCCTACGATCAGCAGGTACCCGATATCGGCCCCTTTTTCGGCCAGGTGGGCGAGAGCTGGCAGGCAAGCCTGCGCTACCGGCACGATCTGCCCGCGCTGGACTGGGCCAACCAGTCCGTCATGGCGGGCTTCGACTACAAGTCGTCCAATAACGATCTCGCCTTCGGGGGCGTCCAGATATTTGCCAGCAAGACGGAAGTCGATCAGTTCCTGCTCGGCTACGATCTGACGGCGGCGGACGATTGGGGGCAGACGAGCTTCAACAACACGCTGTACTTCAGCCCCGGCGGCATGAGCAGCGACAATACCGACAGCGCCTATGCCGCGGCAGGGCAGGCGGACGCCGATGCCCACTATGTCTACAACAGCGCGACCGTCACCCGTGTGACGGGCTTGCCGAAAGGGGCAAGCTGGGTTTTCCGGTTGAAGGGGCAGTTGGCCGACGGCAATCTCCCGGCGAGCGAGAAACTCGGTGCAGGCGGCGCGGACAGTGTGCGCGGCTATGAAGTGCGGGCCCTGAACCGTTCGGAAGGCCTCCTCCTGTCGAACGAGCTGCGCTCGCCCTCTTTCCGTCTATTGGGGCGCGCCGTGAACGGCATCAACGACCAGGCACAGCTCGTCGCCTTCTGGGATTATGCCTGGCTCGTCGATCCCGATGAGGTTTCCGGCACCTCCCGACAGGCGGCCATTCAGGGTGCCGGCGTCGGCGCGCGCTATGTGCTCGACCGCTACCTCTCCATGCGCTTCGATATGGGCTGGCAGCTTCGCCGGCTGCCGGGCGCATCGGAACGCGGTGCGCGGGGCGCAATCTCAATCACGCTTTCCTATTAGGCGTGTTCCTCCGGTCAAAGGCGGGGAAACCGCGAGGGGGTGAATTTCGGTCACTCCCGAATCCCGTGTAATCGTCGTTGAACATGGCCGAACCCTAAAGCGCCTGTATGTGGCTTTCGACAACCGCGTCGAGGCTCATGCCGTCGCTGTTCCGCTCCGGGGACGACAGGCGTGAAAAGCCTTTTCAATGATTTCATTAATCCGCAAATAATTTTACGTTCCCGAGGCGCCGCAACCCATTTTTGCCGTCGGAATGGCTCTGCCCCTCAGTGAATGCTAGGGTCGTGGCCTGATCTTGAACAGACCTTTCGGGGGGCAGGGGAGCTTGCCGATATCCGGAACGAAGCGGGGGGACTATGTTGCACAAACTGGAAAATTTGAGCGCGATTTTCGCGGTGATCGCGGTGCTTGGTATTTCGCAGACAATCTCTGGTCCGGCCAGGGCAGATGATGAAAAGCACGTCTATCCGGTGGCGGGAGTTCTGAACACGCCGGACGCGAAGGAAAAGCTGGATGGATCCGTATCTTTCTATTTCGGAAACACGAAGCACCCGGCGGTGAAAACGAATTTCGGCGAAACCGTAACCAACAAGAAGACCAACGGATTCGCGAAGTCCGACCACGAAGCCTGCATGCATGTGATGCTTTCCGCGCTGATCGCCCTTCAGGAAGAGGCGAAGTCTCAGGGCGCGAATGCGGTGATCAACATCCACAGCTATTTCAAGAAAAACGATGTCTCTTATGACGATAAGTTCGAATGCTATAGCGGCTTCTTGATGTCGGGCGTGGCGCTGAAAGGCGACATCGTGAAGCTGGCCCGGTAACAGGGTGCTGTATGGTCGTTCGACGGTCGGGGCAAAACTGCCATAGCTTGATGTGTGAGTGTGGTGCCGGAGGGGCATGACTTCCAGGACATATCCAGAAGAAGGCGAACCTTTTCCCGTCGTTCATGTCGGGGCATGGGCCGCCTTCATCCAGGAAACGGCTGAAAGCGAGCCGGAGAGGCTCGGGGCATGCGCAAGCGAAGCGGATATTCCTCCCTCTTTTCGCCGGCGGCTTGGTCCCTACGGGCGCATGGCCGTCTCTTGCGGAATCGGGGTGTCGGACGGGAACTCCGACATAGTGTTCTGCTCAAGATATGGCGACGTGAATGTCGCCTATCGGCTTCTTCAAAATCTGACAGAACACACGCCGCTTTCTCCGGCGGGATTTTCCATGTCGGTGCATAACGGCGTGCCGGGGGCCATGGATCTCGTGCAGAAGAACCGCG
Organism: uncultured Parvibaculum sp.; assembly: GCA_964434415.1. GTDB lineage: Bacteria > Pseudomonadota > Alphaproteobacteria > Parvibaculales > Parvibaculaceae > Parvibaculum. The sequence continues at coordinate 9,270 of CAYSVF010000011.1, read as the reverse complement.
TCGGCCATACCGCGATAGCGGCAGGGGCGGAAAGCCTCTCGGCGGGTATATGCGAAGCCTGGGCACGATTGAATGAGGCGCCGCAGCAGCCGGTTACGCTTCTTTACGCCGATTATGCGCTCCCCCCGGCCTTCAAGGAATTTGAAACCGGCAAGGCGGAGGGGATTGCCTTTGCCCTTTCTCTCTCCATGGCAGAAGTGTCGGACCCTGTCGGATATCTGCGCCCCGCGGGTGGCGGCGAGACCGCGACGACGGCCCCCGATCCCTCTTCGGAGACATTGGCGCACGCGCTCATAGCCATGCTTCGGGCGGGTGCGCCCGAGCGCCATATCTGGGAGACGCAAGGCCTGCGCTGGGCGTTCGGGATTGGCAGCGATGCGACGGATTGAATATGTCACGCGTCTGCTGTGCACGGGATTGTCCTTCGCCTTCTTCGGAATAGGCGGCCTCCTTCTTTCTTTGACGGCATTCCCGCTGATGAACCTCTTTGTCCGCGACAGGGCGCGGCGGGCGCACTATGCGCAGTGGTTGGTACAAAAGGCCTTTCGCCTGCATGTCCTCTTCATGATTGCTTTCGGCGTCATCCGGGTTGCGGCGCGCGGCGCCGATGCGCTGGCCGCCGACACGGGCCCGCGGGACGTGGCGACCCACCCGCCGCTTATCGACGTCGTTTTGCTGATGTCGGTCATGAGGCGCACGCAATGCATCGTGAAGGCGCAGCTCTGGCGTAACCCCTTCATGCGTGGGGTTATCGCGGCGGCGGGCTATATCCGCAATGACGATCAGCCGGAAAAGCTGATCGATGATTGTGCCGCCGTGCTTGCCGAAGGAAACAATCTCGTAGTGTTCCCCGAAGGCTCCCGGACAGTTCCGGGCGCGCCTGTGAAGTTTCAGCGGGGGGCGGCGAACATTGCCCTCAAGGCTCGCGCGCCGATCCGGCCGGTCACGATAAGCTGTGAACCTCCGACCCTGAAGAAGGGTCAAAAGTGGTACGAGATTCCGGCGACCAGAGCCGTTTTCACAATAGCCGTGGGTAGTTTGATTGAAATTGACAGTTTTATGGAGGATGCTAATCAAGCCAAAGCTGCGCGACGCCTCAATTCGAGGTTGAGTGAAGTTCTCGTTGGGGGGAAGTAGATGGATGAGCTCGAGCAGCGTATCCGGCATTTGATTGTCGAGACGCTGAATCTGGAAGACATTGCGGCCGAGGATATCGATCCGGAAGAAGCGCTGTTCGGCGAAGGGCTGTGCCTGGACTCGATCGATGCGCTGGAAATCGGGGTCGAAATACAGAAGACGTTCGGAATCAAGGTTGATCCGCAGGACGAGAATCTCGCGGACTATTTTGCGAGTGTGAGAGAACTTGCTCGCTTTATCACGCGGCAAAAAGGGCTGCAGGAGCAAGCGATATGAGTGAGGACGAAATTCTCGAAAAGCTGAAGGAGTTCTTGGACGAACTGTTCGAGATTCCGCCCGAACAGGTGACGCTCGATGCCCAGCTTGTGGACGATCTGGATCTCGACAGCATCGACGCCGTCGACCTTGTTCTGAAGCTTCAGGAGTTCACCGGCCAGAAAGTATCTGCGGAACAGTTTCAGTCGGTTCGCAGTGTTCGTGATGTGATTGGCCAGGTTCATGAGCTTCTCGGACAAGCGGCCTGATCCCTGGGCCGCGGTTTTTGCTGTAGCGTCGCTGCTCTTTCCATTGGCTGCCGCCCTCAGCATGCGGTGGACCGGCCCCTGGCCGATCATAGCGGTGCTGATCGCCCTTTTGCTTCTTCGCACGGTATTGCCGACCAGGGTGCCCGTTCCCGTCGAGATGACGCTGTGTCTCCTTGCCGTCGCCGTCGCAGAGCTTTTGGTGGCGCTCATCGATGCTGAGCTCGCGGCTCGCCTCTACCCCGTTTTCATGAACCTGACCATGCTGCTCGCTTTCGGGGTTACTCTGCTCCGGCCGCCGAGCATGATCGAAAGATTCGCGCGGATAGCGGAGCCGGATCTGGATGCCCATGGGGTGCAGTACACGCGCCGCGTGACATGGGTCTGGATGGGGTTCTTCGTTCTCAACGGAAGCGTCGCGCTCTGGACGGCGTTGCATGGGAGCCTGTTTCTGTGGGGCCTTTACAACGGTGCCGTCAGCTATGTGTTCGCGGGCATGCTTTTCGCGGGTGAGTACATCGTGCGGCAAATCGTGCGGAGCCGGAAAGAGGTTTCATGACGGTCGATCTCTGGCATTTCCTCCGGCGCGGCGATAGCGATCGGATAATCGCCACGCGCGACGGGGAAGTGCTGAGCGCAGGCGATATATGTGCGGAAGCCTCCCGTCTGAGCGTCGAGCTTGCAAAAGAGAAAGGCCCGGTCTTTCTCTATTGCGAAGATGCGGCAAATTTTCTGGCCGGATTTATCGCAGCCCTGGCGGCGGGCAGGGAAGTGAGATTGCCCGGTCATGCTGCACCGGCCTATCTCGCCGAAATAGGTGCGGGCCACGGATTGCTCACCGATCTGGAGGGAGGCGTCGGCGGGGCGGGTGTCGTTGCCGTCACGCAGGGAAGTTCGGCGGATGGGGCGGCACGCATCGAGATGCCGGATCCGGCGGGGCGCGTTTGCTTCTTCACCTCGGGCACCACCGGTGAGCCCAAGCTGTGCCTTAAAACGGTCGGTCAACTGGCCGCGGAAGTGGAAACGCATCTGCAATTATGGGGGCCGCCTGCGGGAAAGCTTGTCTCCACCGTTTCCCATCAGCACATATACGGACTTCTGTTCAGGCTCCTCTGGCCGCTGGCGGGCGGTACTCCCTTTCTTGCTCGGCGGCAGGAAATCTGGGAGCAGGTTGCGCATCATATGGCCGACGGCGGATGTCTGGTCTCCAGCCCCGCGCATTTGAGCCGCATCCCCGATGGAGTGACGCTCGATCCGCCGGCCTCGCGGATTTTCTCTTCGGGCGGCCTCCTCTCCGCCGTGGCGGCGAAGGACGCGGCGGCGAAACTGGGGCAATATCCGATCGAGGTTCTGGGGAGCACCGAAACAGGCGGTGTCGCATGGCGCACGCAGGCTGAGACGCCGGCGCTCTGGACCCTGCTCCCGGCCGTGGAAGCCCGTCTTGACGACACCGGGGCATTGGAGGTGCGTTCGCCCTATATCGGCACCGAAGGATTCCTTTCCATGGGCGACCGGGCCTCGTTCGAGGAAGGCGGCCGCTTTACGCTGCTGGCCCGCCTGGATCGCGTCGTGAAGATCGAAGGCAAGCGCGTTTCCCTGCCACGCGTTGAAGAGGCGCTCCGAGATTTGGCGGGCATAGCGGACGCTGCCGCGATCGACCTGCCCGGAAAGAGCACGACATTGGGGGCGGTCGTCAGTCTCTCGTCCGAAGGGCAGGAAGAACTCCTTCGGCTCGGCGCCTTCAGATATTCGAGAGAGCTGCGCACGGCGCTGGCCGACAGGCTGGAGCCGATGGAGCGGCCGCGCTTCTGGCGGTTCGCGTCGCATATTCCGGAAAACGCGCAGGGAAAGCGTGTCGCATCCCAGTTGCGGACGCTCTTTGCCGCGCCGGCAAGAGACCTCCCCACAATTCTCAGGCAGCAGGTCGGCGACGCGGAAGCGGTTTTCGAACTGGAACTCAACCCGGACCTGCGCTGGTTCGAAGGGCATTTCCCCGGCCAGCCGATCCTTCCCGGCGTTGCGCAACTGCATATTGCCTCCCTGCTGGCGGAGGCTTCATGGGGACGTGCGCCGACAGGGCATGAAATGTCCCGCGTGAAATTCAGGCGCGTCATGGAACCGGGTGCGCAGGTGAGGCTGGCCCTCGTGCGAAAGGGTGATGAGAGAACAGAGTTCCGGTATCTCCAGGATAACGAAGTGGTCGCGAGCGGCTCGTTCAGGATGGGGGAGTGATGCCGTTCCGCCCCTGTGCTGTCATCCCCACCTATAATCATGTCTCGGCGCTGAGCGCGATCATCGCCCGGCTTCGTGAGGAAGGGTTGCCGGTGATCGTCGTCGACGACGGGAACGCGCCGGAGATTGCCCGGCATATTGAAGAAATATGCGCCGGAAAAGAGGGTGTGGAGTATCTTCGTCATCGAGAAAACGCGGGCAAGGGTGCCGCCATTCTCACTGCGCTCGATTATGCCTCGCGCATGAACTTCACCCATATGCTTCAGGTGGATGCCGACGGGCAGCATGATCTTTCCCGGACGGCGGAGCTTATCGAGCTTGCACGGAAGCAACCGGACGCGGTTGTGACGGCTGAACCGATTTTCGATGACACGATCCCGAAAGCGCGCCTATTCGGCCGCTGGATCACGCATTTCTGGTTTTCGGTCAACACATTGTCGCTGCACAAGACCGACAGCATGTGCGGCTTTCGCGTCTATCCCGTCGAGGCGACACTGCAAACGGTCGCCCGCGCCAATATCGCCCGGCGTATGGGATTCGATACGGAAATTCTCGTAAGGCTTCGATGGCGGAACGTGCCGGTCGTCGTGTTGCCGGTGCGCGTCACCTATCCGGAAGGAAATTATTCGAACTTCAAGGCATGGGACAATGTCGAGATTTCGCGCATGCATGCGAAGCTCTTCTTCCTGATGCTGTGGCGCCTTCCAGTGCTGCTCGCAAGCCGCTGGTCGCAAAAGAGCGACACGCCCCGCCATTGGGCCGGCCTGGCCGAGCGCGGAAGCATGGCTGGCCTTTGGATTGCCGTTGTCCTCTACCGCCTTTTCGGGCGGCGCGTATGTCTGGCGCTCCTGTCGCCCATCGTGCTGTTCTTCTTCCTCACCGGCGGCGAGCAACGGCGTGCGTCCATGGGCTATCTTCGGCGGGCCTGGCGGGCCGGCATGCTGCCCCGCAAACCGGGATGGGGAACGTCGTTCAGGCATTTCATGACATTCGGCGGGGCGGCACTCGATAAATTCGCAGCCTGGACAGGCAATATTTCCCTGCCGGATGTGGACGGCACCGATGACCCGCATCTCTATGAGAGTGAGACGAGCGGCCGGGGGAGCTTTGTACTGACCGGTCATCTGGGAAACCCGGAGGTGATCCGCGCGGTGGCAAGCCTGACAAACAGGTCGCGCGTCAACGTGCTGGTTCATACGATGAATGCCGTGCGTTTCAACGCAGTGATAAACCGGTTCTCCCGGTCATCCTCCGTCCGCATGATCCAGGTCAGCGAAATCGGGCCGGAAACGGCAATCCTTCTGCAAACGGCGATCGAAAACGGCGAAAGCGTGGTCATGGTGGGAGACCGCGTCCCCGTGAGCGAGGGAGGCCGCGTCAGCTGGGCGCCGTTCCTCGGCGAACCGGCCCCCTTTCCGCAGGGCCCATACATCCTTGCCTCGATCCTTAAATGTCCGGTCTATCTTCTGTTCTGCCTGCGGCACGGAAACAGGTTCCGGATATATTTCGAACCGTTTGCCGAGCGCATCGTCCTGCCGCGTGGGGACCGGGAACGGGTGATCAATGCCTATGCGCGCCAATATGCTGAGCGCCTGGAGGTTTATCTTCGCAAGGCGCCGCTGCAATGGTTCAATTTTTTCGACTATTGGCGTCCCGGTGGATTGACGCCGCCGGCTGATGTATCGGCCCCCACTGAAACCATGGAACAAGAGCTTTCGAGTTGAGCGTTCAGAAAAAGATAGTATTCGGGGCCGGGCCGCTTGCCCTGACGGATATATGGTCGGTCGCGACCGGATATGCGTCGCCGGTATTGAATGGCGACGAAGCGTTCCGGGCGGGCCTTGCACGCTCTGCCGGCCATGTCGATGAGACGCTCGCGCGCGACGGCGTGATCTACGGCGTCACCACGGGCTATGGCGATAGCTGTACGGCGGAAGTGCCGGACGCGCTCGTGGCCGAACTGCCGCTGCACCTGACACGGTTTCACGGCTGCGGCACGGGACGGATCTTGACGGCGCAGGAAACGAGGGCCGTCATGGCTGCCCGTCTCTCCTCGCTCGTGCATGGATGGTCCGGCGTCAGCCTCGATCTGGTGGATCTCCTCGCCGAGATGCTGAAGCGGGACATTCTTCCGCTGATCCCGGCGGAAGGGTCCGTCGGCGCCAGTGGCGACCTGACGCCCCTGAGTTACATAGCCGGCGCACTTGTCGGCGAACGCATGGTTCGCTGCGGAGGCGAAGAGGTTCTGGCGTCCGAAGCCTTTGCGGCGGAGGGGCTGACGCCGATCGCGCTGCGCCCCAAAGAAGCGCTGGCGGTGATGAACGGAACGGCGGTCATGACCGGATTGGGGGCAATCGCCTTTGAACGCAGTCGCTATCTCTCGGCGCTGACCAGCCGGCTCTCGTCGATTGCCTGCCTGACGCTCATGGGGAATGCGGCTCATTTCGATGAACGGCTTTTCATCGCCAAGCCGCATCCCGGTCAGATGCTGGTGGCGGCGCGCATGCGCGAGGATCTGGCGCTGTTCGCGGAACGGCATGCGCCGTCCCGTCTGCAGGATCGCTACTCGCTTCGATGCGCGCCTCACGTTATCGGTGTGCTGGAGGATATGCTGCCCTCGTTCCGCGGCGTTCTGGAAACCGAACTCAACAGTGCAAACGACAACCCGCTCATCGATCCTGAAACCGGCGATGTGCTGCATGGCGGTCATTTCTACGGCGGGCATGTCGCCTTTGTAATGGACAGCCTCAAGACGCTCGTCGCGAACCTCGCCGACCTGATGGACCGGCAGATGGCACTCCTTGTGGATACGAAGTTCAACAACGGCTTGCCGCCGAACCTCTCGGGCGCGCAGGGCGATCGCGCGCAGATCAATCACGGGCTGAAGGCGTTGCAGATTGCTTCCTCCGCATGGACGGCGGAGGCCCTGAAGCTCACCATGCCGGCAAGCGTCTTCTCCCGCTCGACCGAGTGTCACAATCAGGACAAGGTGTCGATGGGCACCATTGCCGCGAGAGATGCGCTGCGCGTGCTGGAATTGACCGAACAGGTCGCGGCGGCGCTGACCATCGCTTGCTGTCAGGCATTGCGAATTCGACAGGATCGGGGGGAGCTTCTGGAGGAAGATTTGCCGGCAGGCCTTGGCGCCTTCGTTTCGGTCGTCGGGGAGCGTGTCCCGTTCATAGATGAGGATCGGCCTTTGGATCATGTGCTGCGTGCAATGGGCGAAGATATTCAGGCACAGGCTTGGCCTCTGTTATGGGAGGCGCCCGAATGAAGGCGATTGTCACCGCAACCTCGCAGATCAAGGTGCAGTTCTACGACCTCGATCCCATGAACATCGTCTGGCACGGCAATTACGCACGGTTTTTCGAGATCGGACGCGGCGCTCTCCTGGACAAGATCGGCTACAACTACATGGCCATGAAGGAGTCGGGTTACGCATGGCCGGTTATAGATATGCATATTCGTTACTATCGGCCGCTCGAATTGCGGCAGACAGCTGAGATCACCGCTGGAATAACGGAGTGGGAAAACCGCCTGAAAATTTCCTATCTCATTTCGCATATGGAAACAGGCAAAAAAATCACGAGTGGACACACCGTTCATGTCGCACTCGATATTCAAAGCCAGGAAATGCAATGGGAAACACCGCCGGTGCTTCGCGAAAAACTCTCGCCCTATCTGCCGTAATCTTTGCCTGCCTTGCGAGCGGACCTGTTTTCGCGCAAGCCTGCCCGCCGCCGGACGAACTCCAGGCACATTCGGTGAAGCGGCATTTCTGGCAGGAGAAATATCTTCAGGGCATGGAGAAGCCGCTGAAGTCGGAAGGCGTGGTGACGGCGACCGCCGACAAGGTCGTCTGGCACATGACGGACCCGTTCGACATGGAGACCACGATTTCTCCTGAAGGTATCAGTCAATCCGTGAACGGCGGCGCGCCGGAACCGACCGGCCAGGGGGCGGGGGCGATAGGCGCCGCGATTGCAAGCCCCATCACGGCCTTGATGCGCGGTCAATGGGATGAGTTGTCGTCGACCTTTGCGATCTCGCGCTCGACCGACCCCGATGGAGGAAGCTGGATCGTCGAATTGAAGCCTCTGGATGAACGCCTCCGGAAAATTCTGACCTCCATCTCCGTACAGGGCTGCACGGATGTGGAGCATGTCGTGGTCCGGCAGGCGGATGGCGACATGCAGAAAATCCGGTTTGCCGACGCGGCGTCGGGCGCGGGTGCGCAATAATGATCCGTGCGGGTCTGGTTCCGGCCTTGCTGGCTCTGCTGGTTTTTCTCGGGGCGACGCTGTTCGTTGCGCAGCATGTGCCCGAAGCGGTCGATACCGATATCCTGTCTCTCCTGCCGGCCGATGCGCATGACCCGGTGTTGGCCGATGCGCTGCAGCGGGCAAGCGGTGTCGCATCTGACAGGGTGGCCTTCGTCGTCGAGGGCGGTACGCCGTCGCTTCGGGCTCAGGCGACGACAAGGCTGACGGACCTGCTGGAAGAGACCGGCCTCTTTCGTCCGTCATCGGAGGATGCGGAGGAGTTGTGGCGCTGGCTCCAAGCGCACCGCGCCGAGCTTCTCTGTAGCGCGGACAAGGCGCGTCTGGCGGACGGGCGGGGCGATGAAATGGCCTCGGATGCATTGCGGCAATGGTATGCCCCAACCGGCATCGCGGCATCGCGCCTTTTGCGGACGGATCCGCTGCTTCTGACGAGCCGGCTCCTCGGTTGCCTCGTGCCTGCGGGAATGCGCGGGATGGCGGATGGCGATGGGAGCGTCGTTTCGGGGAGCATTACAGCATCCGTCTTCCGGCTCGATGTACAGGACAAAATCGGCGAAGCGCTTTCCCGTTGGAGGGCCGAGTACCCGCCCAAGGGTCTTCGCCTCAGCCGGGCGGGCGCCCTGTTTCACGCGACATATGGCGCGGGGGAGGCCCGGACCGAGATGTCGATCATCGGCAGCGTGACGACGGCGGCCGTCCTTCTGCTCTACTGGCTGATGTTCCGCTCGTTCCGCGCCCCGTTGATTGCGGTCGGGATGGTCGTCTACTCGCTGAGTATCGGGCTTGCGGTCACGATCGCAGTGTTCGGTCATATCCATGCCATGGCGCTCGTCTTCGGCGCTGCGCTGACGGGCATGGTCATCGACTACACGACCTATTATCTGGTGACGGGGTTGGGGGATGCCGCGCCGTCGCGTGCGCGTCGCCGAGCCGCCATATGGACGCCGTTGAGCCTTGGCATGCTGACATCGGTGGGCGCGTTCGCTGCCTTGCTTGTCTTCCCCATCCAGGCATTTCAGCAGATCGCGGTCCTTGGCGGTGTCGGGCTTGTATCGGCATGGGGCGCGACCTTCCTGCTGACGCCGCTCCTGGAA
>CAYSVF010000010.1:0-17609 GCA_964434415.1 uncultured Parvibaculum sp. | reverse complement strand
TTCAAGCTCCGCCCCCATTTCCGACGTTTCGGTGTAGAGGTGAAGATTAGGGAGCTCACGGGCAGTTTTCGCCAGGAGAGAAAGCCCCGCTTCATATTGCCGGATGAACCCCTCAGCTGGGCTCTCGCCAATGATCCGGAAATGCATAGCAGGACCGTCGCGTCCGAGTTTCTGCGCGAACATGGCAAGACTGCCGGCCTGGTGCGGCCAGACGGTATGAAAGATCACCGCGTCATCGGCCCCCAATCGGGCCCGCCGGGCGAAGCCCAGCATCGCTTTCGCATTGCGCGATCTTACGACCGAGCGATAATGCGCCGTATGTTCCACCTGCCGGAAAATCCGGCGGCTAAGGGTTCTGACATCCGGCCAGTTCCAAACCGTTACGTCATCGCCGAATTTGATCAGCGGCGATGCTTTGCGGTGCACGGCCACAAATCGCGTCTTGTCCTCGAATGCACCCAGGAGCGATTTGGTGGTCGGGAAATAATGGCCATGCGTAAAGCAACATTCCGGATCGAGGATCAGCACTTTTTGCATAGCGTTTCACCAGAGATACAGATCGCGCAGCGGGTTGTCTTCTCCGCCGATCAACGCGAATTGAGCTTCCGCAGCAAGCGCTCGTTCGGGTGTCCATCCGCGGGCAGCCCGTGCGCCTTCTGGTAACGCCGGATCGCCTGCCGCGTGTTGTAGCCGATGATACCGTCAACACCTTTCGTATCGTATCCGGCATTCGTCAGCGCACGCTGCAAGGCCTCGCGTTCGCTGCGCTTCAGCGGTCGCTCATCCCTCGGCCAGTCCCTCACGATCTCGCCCTGCCCGACGAACCTTTGCGACAACAGCCCGACCGCAAGCGCATATGAGGTCGAGTTGTTGTAGGAAAGAATTGCCTTGAAGTTCGGCAGAACAAGAAAGGCGGGGCCCCTGTGACCCGCCGGCAGGAGAATGGCTGCGGATTGGGCGTCGTCGCCCGCAGGCAGCGCCCCGCCATCAGCCATGCGGACGCCCAGCGCGCGCCATTGTGCGACGCTGCGCCTGTTCGACCTGTCGGCCTCGGCATAGTCGAACCCCTTGGGCAGCGTCACCTCATATCCCCAGCTCTGGCCTGTCTTCCAGCCGGAACGCGAGAGGAGATGAGCGGTGGAGGCCAGCGCATCGTCCGCGCTGTTCCAGATATCGCGCCGCCCGTCGCCATCGAAGTCGACGGCATGGATGAGATAGGTGGTGGGAATGAATTGCGTCTGCCCCATGGCGCCCGCCCAGGACCCCATCATGCGCTCCGGCGTGATGTCGCCGGCCTGAACGATCTTCAGCGCGGCAATGAGCTGCGCCTTGGCGAAAGCCTCGCGTCGCCCGTCATATCCCAGCGTCGCCAGAGAGCGAAGGACATGGAGCGATCCCGTAAACTGGCCGTAAGCCGATTCCAGACCCCAGATCGCCACGACGATCCGGCGGTCCACCCCATAGGCGTTTTCGATACGGGCGAGCGCCTTTTCATGGGCGCGCAACATCCCTTTCCCGTTGGCTACGCGCTTGTCCGAAAGCGCGCTTTCAAGATAACCCCAGACGGGTTTTGAGAATTCCGGCTGATTGCGGTCCGCCGCAATCACATCCGGGTCGGGGTTAAGCCCGCTCATGGCCCGATCGTAAACCGAGGCTTTCACCCCCGCCGCCACGGCTTCCTTGCGGAACGACTTCACCCAGGCCGTAAATGCGGGATCGGCCGGCGTTCTTGGTGAAACCAGAGGGATCGGCGCGGAAATGCCCGTTGCAGCCTGCGCGGCGGGTGATCCATAAGCCCAAAAACCAAGGAAAGCCGCCCCAAGGGCGATCGCCCCAGGCATTCCCTTTCGGATCAGGTCCTTCATTCGGAAACTCGGTCCTCTCACGCCTCTTCGCTGTTCGGGCACCCCGAAACGCCACCACCCTGCCTGGCGCGAACGCTATCACGCTGTCCCAAAAAGAAAACAGGCAAGGCAACTCTCACCTCGTGTGAGCAAAGGTTACTTAAGATTCCCCCGCCATGCTCACTCTTTAAGGCCCGCTTAAACACCTCTCGCGCAGTTTGCTGGTGTTCAGGGAGTATATTTTGTTCTCGGTCATAAACTGCATCGCCACAGAGCACAGCCCGGACTTCGTCCTGCTGGCCATTATCATATGCCTGCTGTCCTGCCTGACCACGGCAAGCCTGATCGGGCGTGTGCGCGATGCGCATGGCTGGATCGCTCACGCATGGATAGGCGGCGCGGCGATCGTTGCCGGCGGCGGGACTTGGGCGACGCATTTTGTCGCCATTCTCGGCTACACGCCCAACCTCTCGACGGGCTTCGACATCGACCGCACGGTGATCTCCGCGCTCGCCGCCATCGCGTTTTCATGGGTCGCTTTTGTGGTTGCCCTGCGCCAAAGCACCTCCCGTGCCGGTATCGCTGTTGGTGGCGCGATCCTGGGTCTCGCCATATCCACGATGCACTATCTGGGCATCAGCGGTCTGGACATCGCGGCGCATATCGCATGGTCGACCGGCTTTGTCGCGGCATCCGTCGTCGCGTCCATCGCTTTTTCAGTGCCGGCCATGCTGCTCATGGCGACCCGCAACAGTCTTTCCCGACGGTTGTCGGCCGCTACTACTCTGGCAATGGCCGTCGTGATGCTCCATTTCACCGGCATGACGGCCATGACCATCGAGCCGGACCCCCGCATCGTCCTTTCCCAAAGTGCAATCCCCGCCGACTGGATCGCGATCGGTATCGCCATCACGACGGCCACGATCATCATGGTCGCCATCACGCTCTCGCTGGTCGACCGGCGCCTGGTGTTGCGGGACAAGGAAGAGGCGGCACGGCTGCGCAAATATGTCTCTCAGCTCGAGGATTCCCAGAAGCAACTTCGGGGCATGTCGGAAAAACTCAAAGCCGCCTTGCTCGAAGCCTCCGCCGCCAACCGTGCGAAAACGGCATTCCTTGCCCAGACAAGTCATGAACTCCGAACCCCCCTCAACGCGGTGATCGGCTTCGCGGAATTAATGGAAAACCAGACCTTCGGTCCGCTTGGACACCCCAACTATCGGGAATACGCAAGCGACATTCGCAAGAGCGGCCAGCACCTGTTGGGCATCATTTCCGACATCCTGGACATTGTGCGCACGACCTCGGGCGACCTCGAACTGGCATCCGAAGAATTCGACGGCAAGGAGATGGTCGACGATATCTTCCGTATGATGAACATTCAGGCGCGCAAGGGACAACTCACATTTACGTGCGCCACGCCACCCGGACAGGTGACGGCTTATGGAGATCGGAAACGCATCAAGCAGATCCTGATCAATCTGGTCGGCAATGCCATCAAATTCACCCCCGCTCATGGCAGCGTCGAGCTCGGCCTGAGCAACGAAAACGGTATGACGGTCCTGCGCGTGAGCGACACCGGGATAGGCATGTCCGCAGCACAGATACCGGCAGCCCTGGAGCATTTCGGTCAGGTCGATATGGAACATCGGCGTCGGTATGACGGGCTCGGTATCGGCCTCCCGCTCTCCAAGAGCCTGGCCGAATTACATGGCGGCCGACTGGAAATCGAGAGCACTCCCGGCAAAGGCACCGTCGTGAGCGTCTACCTGCCGCAGGATGCCGGCGCAGAAGAAAGCCAGGCGGCAGCGGAAGCCCCCACGCCTAGCCGCGCCGCGAGCTGAAAACCGGTCAGAACGGAATTTTGTTTCCGTCCCAGCTGAAAAATCCGCCACTGTCGCTCGGTTCGAGGTGCCCTAGCACATCCAGAATATTCGCCGCCGCCTCTTCCGGCGCGCGCACTTTCAATCCCTTTTTGGCAAAGGGTTGAGACAAGGCCGTATCCACCGTCCCCGGATGGACGGCAACGCAAACCGCGTCTCGCGAACGGCGCGCCAGTTCCACCGCGCCCGTTCGAACGAACTGGTTCAACGCGGCCTTCGAGGCCCTGTAGCCATACCAGCCACCGAGACGATTATCCGAGATGCTGCCGACCCGGGCCGAGAGCACTGCGAAGACGGCGCGGCCCCGTCTTGGAAAAAGCGGCAGGAAATGCTTCATCACCATCGCCGGTCCGATCGCGTTCACCGCCATGCTGTGCGCCAGCGCCACCGCGTCGAGATCTCGGAAGGATTTTTCCGGCTGTATCCCGTCGCTATGCAAAAACCCCGAGGCAACGATGAGACAGCGCAATGGCTCATCCCGCCCGGCAATTTGCGCAGCGGCCTGCGCGATGCTCTTTTCGCAAAGGATGTCCAATCCCGGAGTGCCGGATCGGGTGAACCCGGTAACGCGGCTGAACCCACCGCTGGCTCGAAGAATGTCCAGCAGGGCATGACCGATCCCGCCGCCGGCCCCGATTACAACCGCTTGCCCGCCGTCCCGGGATATTTCCTCTTCCACGGTCATTCGTCTCCCCGTTTGGGCTATCGCACCTCGTCTGACACGCAATACGGAAAGGCCCCCGGCGCGGTTCACCGCCGCGTCCGGTTCTGAGACAGGCCGTAACCTTCTGTCCCGTTTCGAGTAGCTCCCGCCGGAAAAACCCGGTGGATGTGGCCCGATATGAAGCAGTTAACCCTGTTTTTGCCGCCTATGGGACGAAACGGGCTGGAACGCGGCTTGCGCATGTCTTCGCAAACGAATTGAAGGCATGAAGCGAGCCCCCCAATGACTGCCGCAACGAATAACGCCACACCGATCTCTCCCGTCGACACGCCCGCGGTCCACCCGCGCGTGGACCTGGCCGGGGCGTCCTACGGCAAAAGAAACAGCCCGCATCGCGACCGGCTGAGCGCACGGCTCACGCCGATCCCCGATCGCTTGATGCTGATACTCGGCGACACGCTGTCTCTGGTTTTCGCGCAGGGCATGGCAGGCTTCCTCGCACTTTCCGTCAACGAACACATTCTGAACACCAGCTACGAAGCCGTTCAGGGCGACGCCCTGAGCGAGCGGTTCATCCGGGTTGCCGCCCTTATCCTGTTGCCGCTGATCTGGTGGAGCGCTAAAGGACACTATTCCCGCCGCACCCCCTTCTGGAGCGAAATGAAGGATGTCGCCAAGGCGATGCTCCTCGTCGCCCTTCTCGACGGCTTCCTGCTCTTCGTCACCAAGGACTATTTCTCCCGTCTCTGGATTTTGCAGGGCTGGGCGCTCGCGCTTGTCATGATCCCGCTGGGACGTATCGGCATGCGCGCCGTATTGAAGCGTCATGGCAGCTGGATGGCCCCGGTCCTCATCATCGGCACCGGCCGGAATGCCGCCGAAGCCGCTCAGGTCCTGGAATCGGAACCCTATCTTGGCTACGAAATCGCCGGCATGGCCGACACAGCCGAGCTGATGGATGAAGACAACGCCCTGCGTCCTTCGAGTTTCCTTTACCGCGCGGGCGGCGACCTCTCCGAAGCGTTGCTGCAGGCCTGCGAGACGCATCAGGCGCGCTTCATCGTGCTGGCGCCCTCGCCGGAAGAAATGATCCATCTCGACCCGCTGCTGCGCGCGCTCCATCGCGCCCGCATCCCCTTCGCGATCATTCCCCCGCTCAAGGGCATCGGCGCCATGTCGCTGGATGTTGGAAACTTCTTCAGCCATGACCTCGTCATGCTGACGCTGGCGGACAATCTGGCCCGCCCGATGAGCCGCTTCGTGAAGCGCAGCTTCGACCTTGCCGTGGCCGCCGCGGCCCTGGTGGCTCTCGCCCCCTTCTTCGCGGTACTGAGCGCCCTGATCCGCCGCGATGGCGGCTCGGCCTTTTACGGCCATACGCGCGTCGGCGAACAGGGTCGCGACTTCAACTGCCTGAAGTTCCGCACCATGCGCACCGATGGCGATGCGATACTGAAGGCACTGCTGGAGAAAAATCCCGAGGCTCGCGCGGAGTGGGAACGCGACCAGAAGCTGCGTGACGATCCGCGCATCACCGGTATCGGTCACTTCCTGCGCAAGACCAGCCTCGACGAACTGCCGCAACTCCTGAATGTGTTGCGTGGCGAGATGAGTCTCGTCGGCCCACGTCCGGTCACGCATGCCGAAGTTCGCCGCTATGGCGAGGATGCTGAATATTATCTGGCGGCCAAGCCGGGCATCACCGGCCTGTGGCAGGTGAGCGGCCGCAACAACACGACCTATGTGCGCCGTGTGCAACTCGACGCCTGGTATGTAAAGAACTGGTCGCTCTGGGCCGACATTGCGATCCTATTCAAGACTGTGCCGGTTCTTATCACTCGCAAGGGCGCCTGCTGATTGAAAAGAACTACGACTTCGACAAGAACCTATAACTGCAATTTTTCGATGATTTGTCTTGTCTCTTCTTGCTTCTTCAGGTGACGAATAATCCTTCGAGTACGAAAGGTGTTGATCCTCAACAAGGCTTCCGCGGCGCTACGTCTGACAGAGGGCGGAGTATCTTCACTACCGACCCGCGCGTTCAACAAATTGATCACGCGGCGGCGCAACTGAATTGATCCGGTACCGTTAGCAAACACTTTTCCCAAGACAGTCACCACCATATTTCGGGCAGGTGTATAACTGTTGCTCTTGCCCTCATAATCAAGCAACGCCCAAGTGATTTTTTTGATTTCCTTTTTGCTTGGTTTCAGAAGAAGCGCTCCCAAGCCTTCAATCGCAAGACGTTTTCTGGGGCCATCCAACTGAGGGTCCTTCACGACGCTGAGCAGCGTATCCCGGGCAACGTCGCCGCCCCAGACGCTCAACACCTTTACCGCCTGCCGTCCTCGGTTATTTGTCTGCGATTGTTCTCCTGGAGACGGACGGTTCGTTGCCTGCGCCACGATACGTGCAACAGATTTTTCGCTCTTGTTTTCAGCGAAAATCTCGAAGATTGCATCCAGAACAGCTGTCCCGATTTCACGCTTGCTCATGAGTGAGAGCAAGCGATCAACCAGATCCTCTGCGTAAAGATGTTTCAGAGTATCGGCCGCCGCCAGACTGACGTCTTCCGGTGTTCTTTGATCCTCAATTAGATCAATTAGTTTGCCCGTAACTCTCGCACTTTTTGTGATTTCCGGGCGGGAAGCAAGCAGCCTTATGAGCGACGCCCGCCCGGCTTCGCCATCACCCAGCTTTTCGAGCACCTCTTTCTCGATCGTCTGGCGCTCTCCGGCTTCAATGAGCCATGCCATTGCCTGGTATCGGGTTTCAGGATCCGCCGGCACCTGAAAAATCTGTTTGGCGGGCTTCGTATCACCACTAGTGTCTAATAGGTGCAAGACCCGGAGATGGTCATCAAGACCATAGGCTTGACGAGGCTCATCATTTCCATCTGCGTCATCACCACTCGTTTGCTCAAGGATGGCCTCCCGAACCTCCGAGCAAAACCGAGAAAGGGCGAGGCCATGAGCTGAATCTGAATAGATATCAGTTATATGATCTCTGGTTGTAGGGGTCGGAAGAATCCGCCGTAATCCCGCGATAAGACCGGCGACAATCGCGCCGTCGATGACAATGCGCAGGCTCATATCGACGGATGCAGCGGCGAGCGTGGATGGCTGCAAAGATGAAAATCGCGGAGGAAACCCAAACCTTCCGAACACATCGGAAAAATCAAAAATCAGCAGCTTTTCGACAACGACATCGCATGTGAACCCCAGCCATCCCCACCAACCGTGATCTCCCTGTAAGTGCGCACCGTCGAGATACCAAAAAATGAGCGCGAAAACCGGTACCAGGAACAGGGCAGCTATCAAGGCCAAACCTGCATACACGTTTGGCCGAGGCCATTGAGGCCTTAAAAATTCGGGCAATCCATTCAGATATCGCTCGACCGCTTCAACACTGCCGCGCAACCCCAAGGCATCGTACCAGGCAATGATGATGGAAAGTGAGGCGATAACCGGAGCAAGCAGCGCTCCCCCAACAATGATGGCGACAAGCGCTTCGGCCATGCTCTCGCTCCCGAGCACCGAGGCAAGCTCTATCCTCAGAGCATCGAGATTCCCGGGCCAAAAAAGGAAGGCCAGAGGAAAATACCATAGGCAAAGAATGAAGAACTTCGCCCCTAGACTGGGCGAGCCCACACCGGCAAATTTGGCAAGCCAAGCAACTTGTCGACGAATTGACCGCAGGAAAGACCTTAGATTGGACGATCTTTCTTCGGCTTTTGCCGATTGCCCCTTCTGCAAATGCTCGATCATAGCTCCCCCCGGCACCAATATGCGGGAGGATATTTTAAGTGTCAAAATGAGACACTAAGAGAAAAAAATAGTTCTCGGCGAATTAGAGAGAACATTGGCAACGTCCATAAAAGAATATAACGGCATCTAAAAATGATGAGTCGCTAGTCATTTGGCAGATTTAAACACCGAAACTTTTTGCATTGATATAAACTGAAGTAGTGAGAAAATCCCGCAGCGCATACGGCTCATAGACGATCGTAGCTGTGCTATGCTCGGCGCGGACCAATGATGCGATCCAAGCCGCAACACAACTCTGAATTTCCGTTCAAAGAAAAGAGCTCTCATATGACGATGGATGGTTGGCTGATTCTGGTGATGGGAATCGTCCTTGCTCTGGCACCCATGGTTCTCTCCACGATGGAACAAAAAATCCGGGATCGCGGCGTATCAGTACCAAACATCATTACGATCAAGGGCTATAGCCTCACCCCCTTCACGCTCTTCAGTGGGTTCATTGCCGTGGTTCTGCTCTACCTGTCGCGCTTGATGGGTCCTAGCCTCGGTTTTGTTTTTGTTGTGTTCGGCGTTGTGGCCTGCGCAGTGGTTATTCAGCAGGTCCGGAACACAAAGGCGATGTGATCGACCCGGGAAAGTTTGCCCCATTCCTCCAAGCCTCCGCTTCACCTATCAATCTCCGAACAGCGCGATGCTCGGTCACAAGACCGGCGCACAAGACGTCTTGCAGGCGGTCACGCGGGCGATATCTCAAGAGAGGTGTTCACCGGGGTTGAAACCTGGAAGCTGAACGGCGTCCAAACCGATTAGCCTGCAGGAGAGCCGGGATGAACATACACTTCTAACCGGAAAGGTAATCGACGATGGAGAGCCCGTTAGCGTCTTTTCCACCTTATGGACGAGGAAGACGTTAAGACCGCCTCTTAAAGGACTGCCATTTTCTGCCTGTGCGGACGATCATCTTCCTGCGCCAACGGCGCGAGGGCGCATGATCCATTGTGAGAAGTGTGATCCCTACCGGGATAGCGCCCGGGCCCGGCGGCCCCGGAATGATTCCCAGAACTATAAGGCCAGCGCCGGCCCCGATGCGTCCGGCACGGCTGCGCGGAACGGGTAGCCTGAAACGGCCAATCTTAAGCCCCGCACGCATGGGTCTGCCCCGGATATCCGCCATTGCCTGCCTTCTCTGCAAATCAGATCTGGCAGAAGATACGCCGTGGTTCGGACTTTCCGTCGTTCGCACTTTGTAGAGAATTGCAATCACCGCACGGGAGGATGGCTCCGGTGAAGTCGACTACCTGCCTGCGCCGGTGGCCCCTGCACTGAAATATCCGATAAGACGCTGATAGCACCAGAAGCCGACAAGTGCGCCGAGAGCAACACCCAGCGCATCTGCAGAAAAGTCCAAAAATGAAGCCGAGCGGGCAGGAATAAAACCCTGAATGACCTCTATTGCCGCGCCGACTAAAACAAGGCCTGCGAACAAAACGCTGCGGCTGCCGGTTCGAGCGGCAGCAAAAGGAACAATAGCGGCCAGCGCCGCAAAGGCGCCGCCATGCATCACTTTGTCAAACCCGGGGAAAAAGGAAGGGGGCGCCATGGCAGGGTCAAGCGTACCAACCAGCACGGTGACAAGACCAACAAGCCACACCACACGCACCCAAAACCTGTTCATTCCAAAGTCCATATGGTTACCAGTCTCGATCCGATTGGAAGATAGTACGACAAAATCCAGCGCGAAAGTTAGGGTGTCAGAGTTAAAGAAACCACAAGAATGGCGCCATCTCAGGACTTTCCATCCAACATCGCCACCACATAGTCGGCCAGCGACAACGAGGCCGTGAGGCCGGGGCTTTCAATGCCGAAAAGGTTGACGAGCCCGGCCACGCCATGCTCGCCCGGCCCCGAAACCACGAAATCACGCGGTGGCTCGCCGGGCCTCTGGATCTTCGGACGAATGCCCGCATAGGCCGGCACAAGCGCGCCTTCCGGCAGGGCCGGCCAATAGCGCCGGATGGCGTCATAGAAGAGATCGCCCCGCGCCGGATCGACGCTGTAATCGAGCGTCCCATCCGCGCCCGGCTCGATCCATTCGACATCCGGCCCGAAGCGCGCCTGCCCGCCCATATCGAGCGTCAGATGCACGCCGAGACCGGCCTGTTCAGGGGCGGGATAGACGAGCCGCGAAAAGGGCGCCCGGCCCGGCAGCGCGAAGTAATTGCCCTTGGCAAAGTGCGCCTCCGGCACGAAAGCGGGATCAAGACCTTCAATCCGGCGAGCAAGCTCAGGCGCATGAAGCCCCGCCGCATTCACGACCTCGCGCGCGCGAAGCCTCATGGGTGCATCGCCACCGACATGAACGGCACCCCCCGCCGTGCCCGCTTCTACACGCTCCACCTCGGCGTGAAACGCAATCGCGCCGCCATGATCTTCCAACTCTCCCTGCAGGCTCAGCATGTAGGCATGGGAATCCAGGATGCCCGTCACCGGCGATTGCAGAGCGGCCAGACAGGAAAGCTGCGGCTCGGCCTGCCGGGCGCTGCGTGCGTCGATTTCCTCGATCCCCTCCACGCCGTTCTCACGCGCCCGGGCCGCGATCCCCGACAGGGCATCGGCCTGCGCCTCGTCGGTCGCGACGATGAACTTGCCGCATTGGCGATAGGGCAGCCTGCGTGCCTCCAGATAGGCATAGAGAAGGTGCCGCCCCTCCACGCAGGCGCGCGCTTTCAGGCTCCCGGTCGGATAGTAGATCCCCGCATGAATGACCTCGCTGTTGCGCGAGGAGGTCTCCGTGCCGATCGCGCCCGCGCGTTCGAGCACGACCACCTCGCGGCCCGCCATGGCCAGCGCGCGGGCACAGGCAAGCCCCACAGCGCCTGCGCCGATCACCGCCGTATCGATCTCATAAATCTCGGTCACAAAACCCTTCCCCGGAGTGCCGGAGGGATCAGGATTAGCCGATTTCCTCGCGCAGCACGAGATGGCGGACATACCCTTTGAAATGTCGAGTTTTGTACTCGCCCTTGAAGAGCAGCCCCTGATTACAAAGATGTAGGCAGACGTAGCGTCACCGGCGCAAACCCCTGAATGCGGAGCGGCTGAAGATCATGGACACTGCACTGAACGACACTCCTGCCCTCCAGAGCGGCAGCAAGCTGGACTTCAAGGTCAGGAACCGGCAGTTCGCCAGCGGCGAAGACCGCCACTGGTATGGCGGCGATCCGGTCATCACCGCGCATTACAATGCGCTCTCCAGCATGTTTCCGGATGGGGAACGCTTTTTCTGCGACAGTGTGCGCGCCCAGAAAGACAAGATCACCGATCCGAAGCTCTTGAAAGAAATCTCAGCCTTTGTCGGGCAGGAAGCGGTCCATTCGCGCGAACACAAGCTCTACAACGAGCGCATCCAGGCGCAGGGCTACCCTATGGACAAGCTCGAGGGCCTCACCGAGTTCGGCCTCAAGATTGCGCGCCGCCGGCTGCCGCTCAAATGGCAACTCGGCCAGACCTGCGCGCTGGAGCATTTCACCGCTATGCTGGCCAACCAGCTGCTGCGCGACACGGATATGGCGGAAAAAGCCAAGCCGGAGGATTACGAACTCTGGATGTGGCACGCCGTGGAAGAAACCGAACACAAGGCCGTCGCCTTCGACACGCTGAAGGCGGTGAGTTCGCCGGTCGGCTTCTACATCAACCGCGTCCGCGCCATCCTCATGACCACCTTGTTCTTCAATATCGGGCTCGTCGTGAATATGTGGCTCCTGCTGCGCGCCGACGGGCTGCAATGGAGCCCGCGCGCATGGGGCCGCTGGGTTTGGTACATGTTCGGCAAGCCCGGCCATATCCGCAAATCGCTCGGCGAGTATCTCGACTGGTTCCGCCCCGGCTTCCACCCCTGGGATCACGACAACCGCGAACTGGTGGAACGCTGGAAAATCGCGCAGGGCGAGAAGCTCGACGCAGAAAGCGACGCTGCGGCGGCGGCCTAACCGACCGCGTCACTGCCCTCAAGGCGCCACCCACCGAACCAGCTCTTGCGCTTGAAATAGCGTTCCGCCTCGACCGGCCGCGTCGAGAAAAGGGGCGTCTTCATTTTCAGCGTGAACGAACATAGATAGCCATCCTCGAAGGGGTGGCATTCATGTTTGGAGACGCGAACATCCATCAAATCGTCCACGGCCTGCGACGTGCTGCCCGCAGCCAGGGCGCGAGTGTGAAGGTCTTCCTTCACCGCCGACTGCAAATCCTTCTCCGACGGCTCTCCACATGCTGCCAGCGCCAGAAGCAATGGCAAAAGAAGAGCTGTTCGCTTGCGCATACCGACCTCGACCTCCCAAACACTAAACTGGTCACACGGCTCATTCGCCTCCGGCCATGTTGCCGTTCGCCCTGGCATCAGGGTGTGAAATTTTGTGATCATTCGCTCTCGGTTTTCCCGGATTTGGGCACAGAAAGCCGGATGACAACGAGCGGTCTAAATGAAAACTCCCCGCAAGACGGACGCAGCTAAGAAGGCGAAGCTGCGAAGTCTTGCGGGGAGCGGTATGGGGCTCAACCGGGAGGACGACACCCCATATTCGGTTTAGACAGCGTCGATTCCTAGAAGGTGTAGGACGCCGAGAAACTCATGAAATCCTTGTCATTGCTGCTGTTTCGATAGGAATTGCCAAAGTTCATGGTGTAATCGAGCCCGACCTTGTAACTGGACTGGTAGTCCGCGGTCACGCCGAGCGTGGTCGATATTTTACCCTCGACGAAACCAGGGCCGATGGGCCCGGCCGAATAGCCCGAGACGTCATGGCTCCAGACAAGCCTGGGCGACAGCGTCCAGGGCGTCCCGAACGCATTGTTGTACTGAAGGACGCCGATCAGCCTGTAACCCCAGGAGAACTGGCTCGCATACTGGATAGGTATGGAGCAGGCCCCGCTCGATTTGAGCTGACATTTGTCGCCAAAGGTCGCCGCGATGCCCGGGTTATAAGCCGTCTCGCCGGAGCGCGGGATGGCCAGGTGGTAGGAGCCGGCATCCGGCACCCACTGGAACCCCGCATTGCCGATCAGGATCAACAGATCAGAATCAAAGAACGAGGTCACCGGGTTGGAGGTCGTCAGTGTCGAGAGCGTATAGACCTGCCCGTGAAGTGCATCGGTCCGGCGATAGCCCTGAATGACTTCACCCGGCGCAGCTGGCGGCCCCGTATAGTAAGGCTCGTCTCCCGGCGCCGGTGAGTAGCCGAAATTCACTGCATCGACCGCCTGAATCTCGTTGGGATCGACCTGGAAAGGCATGTTCGGATAGTAGGCAAGCTCACCGGACACCGCGGTCCCGTTCAGGAGGTTGACCGTAGTGTTGAAGCTCGTTCCGAACATCTTGATATCGGCCGGATACTGCGCCAGCAGTTTCTTGTTGTCGCCCGCCGACAGCGCAAAAATGGCCTGACCATAGGTGATCGGATTGCCGTTATCATCTGTCGCCGGAGAGGCGGCCGTACACCCAGATCCCTTGAGCGTGCCCTGACCGGGCGGACAGAACGCCCGCGCCGCGATATAGGCAGGATTGGTCGAGGCAGGATAGGAGGCCGTCGTCGTCCCGATGGGCAGATTGGAATGGAAATTTGTGAAATAGCCCGCCAGTTCGGTGCCCTGGTTGAGCCAATCCGCATAATAGCGAAGCGCAAAACCGTACTGTCCCTGCTTGGGCGGTTCCTGAGAAGCGATACGTTCAATGGCCGTTGACGGTGTGTAGGTCGTTCCGTTGGAGCGCGTATAAACCTCGCCGCCCGCCAGCGCATAGGCGCAGCCGTCCACGAGGCTGTCATCGGGCGAGAAAAAGCTGCCGCAGGCCGGGAGGCGAGAGCGCGTCCAGTCCGCGATATACATGGCCTCGAAAGTGAAACCCGCCGGCAATCCAAGGCTCGCATAGGCGCTAAGTTGCGGCCGGTAAAGCTCTTTGAGCTCAAGCCCCGGCTTGGTAAGCGCCGCCACATCGAACGGCAAATAGGAGGACACGCCACCCGGCAGAAGGAGGCTCTCGCCCCAGTTCACGACCTGCCGCCCCAGACGAACGGTCAGAGGCTGATCGAGAACGTCGAAATTGCCATAGACGAAAGCGTCGAGCAGTTCAGCCCCGCGGGCCTGAAGAATAGCTGCCTGATCGCCCCTTAAGTCATCCGACAACGGACGACGCTGGTCCGTCGGTGCATTGACAGGCCCGTACCGGCCGCCGCCGGTCCCCAGATACCGGTCGCCATAATAGTCGTAATACGCCTTGCCGCGCACGAAGGCACCGTAATTGCGCCAGCGCGCCTCGACTTCGGAAATGCCTTTGACAGGCGTCGAGATCGGCTCCCATTGCTTGACGTTGATATTCCCGTCATCGGAATTGACGCTGTAATCCGTCCCTGCCGCGCCAAGGCAGCCGCCATTGTAAATCGAGATATAGCGGCAATCCTGCGCACCGGTACGAATACTGGCCGCGGCGGAAAGCGTGGTGGAGAAATTGAAATCCACCTCGCCGATTACCATCTGAGCCGCCTGCGCCGTCCCTGCAACGAAGGCAATTCCTCCCGACACCAGCAATAACGCGAGCGTCCGGTTGATCCTCCCCTTGATCATATTCGTTCCCTTGTTCCCCTAAATGTACGAATAAAACGGAACGCACTGCCCCTCCCTAAGGCAGTGCATCCGCCAGCGGTTGCGTGATAAGCGACAGCGGCACGAGATTGTCGACAATGCCGGCCCCTGTGGCGCCGGTGTTGATGAGCTCGCCCACTGTCTGTCCCGTCGGCAGTCTCGTGCCAGCCACATCGAAGACTGCGCCTGTCACCGGAACGAGAACCGGCGACAGCGGATCGATGATGATCGCGGTATCGGGCAGCGGGATCGGCAGACCGAACGGTCCACCGCCTTGATTGTCCGACGCGCCTGCAAGCTGGAACAGAATGGGCGTCAGGATCGGCGACAGACCGCTGAGATTATTGTCCCGGCTCGAGGCGCCGATGCTTGTTACAAGCGTGCGCAGCACATCGCCGACCGGCGCTAGCGGCGCAGCTCCTGCAGGCACCACACCGCCGAGAGGGCCGTCGCTGCCACCTGATAAAAGGACCGGGACAAATCCGCCTTCCATCCCGATAAGCCCCCCGACGGCGTCATACCCGAACAGATCCTCACCGAGCCCGCCTTCACCGCTGACGCCGAGCGCGGGCGCTGATCCCACCGCTCCCCCCAGCTGATCGGCCGGCAAGGCACCTGCCAGGGGTGAGGCCGGTGCATCGGCCGCAACGCCCCCGAGAACGCCGCTCTCGCCGCCGCCAAGCAAATTCCCCAATGCTCCGCCATCGCCAAGCAATGGCGTTAAGACATCCCCGGCGGTCGAGGCAAGCACACCGTCATCGCCTGTTACGCCGAGCTGAATGCTGTCGGGCGCCGCTGTCCCCGCCGGCCGGCTCGACACACTCGGTGTACCGCTTGCCGTACACCCGCCGAGAAGAGCAGCGCTTAAAATAAGACCTGCAAATTGCTTCATGGGTACCTCCTCCCCTACTGACAAAATGGTAGGTCCAAAGAGGCGAAGCGATGCGTCGGCTTTTGTTTGGAATTGTGATGCGGCGGAATGTCGCAGCGCAGCAAATCGCGTGAGACTTCAACCCTTTCCGCGAGGCGACGTCGCGGAAATCTTACGTCTCATAAGCTCTGGATTGGCGGATGGAGGGGTCGTGAGAACAAGATCCGCGCATGGTTGAACACCACTCAAAAGACGGCCCCCAACGTCGGATTGAGGGCGAGCCATGATTCTGCATCCAATGTTCTAGTCTTCTCCGCCCGCATCCATGTAAAGCTTGTCGATCACGAGTTCCATGATTGCGCCAGCCAGCAACTGTCGGCGCTCCGGGGTTTCGATGTGCTGGAGAAGTTCGCTGTTGAAGGCCCGAAACATCATCCGCGCCATCCGAGACGCAATTTCCTTGGTTCCATCCATCAATAGGTGATGGCGGAAATCACTCTGCTGCAGCAAGCCATGATTGAGCGCCGCAGATTTGTACTGAAGGACCAGAAGGTTCCTGTAAGCCGCTTTTGCTTGATGGGCCTCGACACGTAAACGCTGGCGTTCTACCGCACCGCGCCTATAGGCCTTAGCATCTTCATGAGAGTTGATATCTTCGGGTACCGGCAGGAGCGGAACGCTCAATACCGGCTGAGAGAGCAGACCCTCAACACGGGAAACCTCATCATATTCGCGCGAGTAGTAGCCTGACTGACGGCACAGGGAATAGGCCTCGAGGATCGGATCGAGAACGAGTTTTCCCATCATTTCCGACTGTCTCTTTTCATGAAAAATCCTGGCGCCGGCCAAACGATTCTCTTCGGTAATCGGGATCGACAGAAAATAAAACTCAATCGCTTCCCCGCCGTCGCGCCACCCGCTGGCAATGATCTCTCCACCGAGACGTTGATTCATATGCTCCACTAGCCTATCTCGAAAGACTGCGCCTTCAGCACTCAGCGTCCCGTTCTCCGAAACGCAATCATGGGCCAGCTTCCCTTTCAGGGAGAACTGGAACTCATAGGCGTAGTTATTGTTTTTTTGAAGACGGCAGCGGCGTTCGCGAATTACTCGATAAACCGCAAGCGACGGTACCCTCGTTCGAGGGGAAGCGGCATATGCCGGTTCCATATTGAATGCCCACTCTGAAAAATTTTCAGAGAACGCACGCCCCCAAATTCTGTCTTGGGCAACGCTGCGAAACGATTTGAATTTGCGGCAGGTGAGTGAGATGTCTGTATGCATAAGAGCCTCCTTGATTTCTAACGTTCAAGAAGGCTAGCCGGTACTCATGCAAAAATGATTGTGAGCCAGCTAAAGCAATGCATTCGACGGCGCCTGAAGATGCTCTATCATTACCTGAGCGAAAGAAAATGACGGCGGAATCCGTTTGAGCCGGCCAGGTTTCCCCGACCGGCTCGACCGCGCGAAAGATCAAGCGTAGCTCTATGGCGTAGGGGTCCTGGATTTCGGACCAGGTTTCAATTTCGGTTCCGGGACAGGCGGGTACCACCGGTTGTCGACGGCATTGATCCCGCAAGCATCGAGCGTTTGTGCGATCGCATCCATGACCAGATCCTCGAGGTCTCGATCTCCCATGGTCAGGTTCAGCTCCTCAAACTGCTTGAGCGCTTCCGCGATCGACCCTGTGACCAAATTGTCGACATAGAACGCGTCCACGCCCCGACGCAAAATCCATTTCAGGCGACGCATCCGCTTCAGAAGATCAACAAGATGCTGCTCCGTGATGCGCTGCAAGGTCAGATCTTCTTCCTCTTCTGGATCATCGCTTCGGCAGCGCCCACGATCTTGACGCTCGAGCCTTTCAGACCTCACGGCAAGATAGGTGAGTTCAAGTATAGCTGGCGCCTGTCTTGCGTTCGCATCTTCGGCCCATAGATACTGTTCCTC
>CAYSVF010000009.1:0-18159 GCA_964434415.1 uncultured Parvibaculum sp. | reverse complement strand
TCTTCGCACTGACCGATACGCGCCTCAAGACGCTTGATGACGTGCGCAATGTCGTGGTGCGCGCGAGTGCGGGTGGCGTCGTCCGGTTGTCCGACATTGCGAAAGTTCATCCCGCCGCCGCACCGAACTGGACCATCATCCGCGAAGACGGCAAAGATGCCGTCATTCTTCAGATCTTCCAGCAGCCGAGCGGCAATACGGTTCAGATCATCAACGATGTGAAGAAGACGCTGGCGGGCTATAAAAACAAGTTGCCGCCAAGCGTGAAGATTACGAACTGGTACGACCAGAGCGAACTGGTGGTGGAAACCGCAAAGACGGTCCGCGATGCCGTGTTGATCGGCGTGGGACTTGCCGCGGTCGTTCTCTTTCTCTTCCTACGGAATCTCAAGGTCACCATCATCACCCTGGTGGTCGTACCCGCCGTTCTCTCCGCCACGGTGCTTCTCCTCTATGCCCTTGGCATGAGTTTCAACATCATGACGCTTGGCGGCATGGCGGCCGCAATCGGCCTGATCATCGACGACGCTATCGTGATGATCGAACAGATCGTGCGCCATCTCGACGGCGGCGAGCAGTCGTTACACGACAAGATTCGGCGTGCGGCGCGCGAATTCTGGAAGCCGCTCATCGGATCGTCTTCGGCCACCATCATCATCTTCCTGCCGCTGGCTTTCCTCTCCGGCGTGACGGGTGCCTTCTTCAAGGCGCTGTCGCTGACCATGGCAAGTTCGCTGGTTGTTTCTTTCTTCGTGGCCTTCTTCGTTATTCCCCTGCTCGCCGATTTTCTGATTTCAGAACAGGATCAGGACATCGAACATGAAGGCCGTATCTTCTCCCGCGTCACGCGAGGCTATCGCGCAACCTTTCTGCGCATACGCCGGACACCGCTCATCCTGCTGGCCGTGTTGGCGGCGTTCGCGGGCACGGGCTATTTCGCCTATCGCAATACGGGCTCGGGCTTCATGCCGGTGATGGATGAAGGTGGCTTCATCCTCGACTATGTCGCTCCACCCGGGACCTCACTCACCGATATGGGCAAGCTTCTGGGCCAGGTGGGCGACATTCTTTCAAACACTCCCGAGGTCGCGACCTATTCGCTCCGGGCAGGCGCTCAGTTGGGCGGGGGGCTGACCGAGACCAATACCGGAGACTTCTTCGTGAAACTGAAGCCCCTGCCGCGACGGGGAATCGAAGAAGTCATGTCGGATGTGCGCGCGCGCATTGCCGACAAGGTGCCCGGCCTCGACGTCGATACGGCACAGCTCATGGAAGACATGATCGGCGATCTGACTTCCGTGCCGCAGCCCATCGAAATCAAGATCTATGGGGACGACGAAACGCAGTTGCGCAAGATCGCACCGCGAGTTGCCAAGGCCATTGCGGGCGTGAAGGGTGTTGCTGAAATCCGTGACGGTGTCGTCATCGCCGGCGACGCGCTGGATATCAAGGTGGACCGCATTCTGGCCGGCATGGAAGGGCTTACGCCGGATGAGGTGAACAGGCAGCTCGACACATATCTCTCCGGCAATGTGGCAACCTCGATCCAGCGCGGCGACCGGACGATCGATGTAAGGGTCTGGATCCCGGCTGCGCGCCGCGCCACGCCGGAGGATATCAAGCAGCTTCGGATCATTGCACCCGATGGGCACAAGGTTGCGCTCGGGCGGATCGCCTCAATCAAGCTGCTGACAGGTCAGCCCCAGATCACCCGTGACGATCTCAAGCCCATGGTGGCCGTCACGGCGCGTATCGAGGGGCGCGACCTCGGCAGCACGGTCTCGGATGTAAAGAAGCTTCTCGACGGTTCGGGTCTCTTCACCCACCGTACCTACTACACGCTTGGCGGTCTTTATCATCAACAGCAGATTGCCTTTCATGGGCTTGTCCGCGTCATCATCGCGGCCTTCGCCCTGGTGTTCCTCCTGCTCCTCTTCCTCTATGAGCGTCTTTCGCTTGCGCTCTCCATCATCGCCATGCCGCTTGTCGCCATGTCAGCGGTCTTCACCGGCCTCTGGATCACCGGGATCGAGCTCAACATCACCGCCATGATGGGCATGACCATGGTCGTGGGTATCGTGACCGAGATCGCGATCTTCTATTTCTCCGAATATGAGGATCTTCGCAAAGAAGACATGCCCTCTGCCGACGCGCTCCTTCAGGCAGGGCTAAATCGCTTGCGGCCGATCGCGATGACAACGCTTGCCGCCATTCTGGCGCTGATGCCTTTGGCGCTCGGGATCGGACAAGGCTCCGCCATGCAGCAACCGCTCGCCATCGCGATCATTTCAGGGCTGATCGTGCAGATGCCACTCGTCCTCATTGCCATGCCCATCATCTATTCCACACTCCAGAACGCCGGCACGGCCTTCAATCGAGCCATGCATCGCGAGCTGGATATCCCCAACGAAAGGACCGACCCATGAAACTTACTTCCATGATCGCGCTGGCGCTCATCTGCGGGACGACAGCGGGCTGCGCCGCCCTCCCGGATCTAACCAGCGACAACGACGCGGAACTCGCGGCAGCTCATGCCACACAAATATCTCTACTCGATGCCATCTCCATCGCGAAGAGGCACTCGGACGGCACGCCGGCCAATGTCGATTTCGAGAAAGAGAACGGAATTTACTTTTACGAAGTGCGCTTCCTGACCTTCGACCGGTCGGAAACGGTGCTCGTCAACAGCGCGACCGGAAACGTTTCAGACGTGCGGCACGGGCATTACGAGTCGAAATCATTGCGCGCCCGTTTCGGTCATATGCGCGCAACATTGAAGAATGCCAAAGTGTCTCTCGGTGGCGCTGTGAAGATCGCTCAGGATGAGACAGGAGCCGCCGCCTTCGAGACCCATATCGACAATGTCGATCGGCCCAGGCATATGATCGTGGAAGTTGCCACACCGACCGCCATCAAAGCCGTCACTGTCAAACTTGAACCAACCTGGTGACAGATGGGTAGCCGAAGATCGCCGGTTTCGGCATGCTCACCGCCAATGAAAAGGGAGCTCTCATCATTAGCCTTGTGACGGCATCGCTGGCGGTGGGTATGATGCAGATCACGACCAGATGAACAGTGCCGGGCGGAACAGTGAGCAATTACGAGAGAACCAGAGCGGAAAAGATTTTCTTTGCTGTCTCAAGGACCGTGCACAACACGATCTATTTTCATCCGGTCCTGCGGGAAGGTGTCCCAGGTTGGATTCTCCATCAACTGGGCGCTCCCCTTCGTTTTTACCGCGACAGGATCTGGAACCGGTTTGCCTATAACAAGGACGGTCGGATGACCAACGAGACAGCACTTAGTACGATTGGCACTTCGCTTCTTGTGCTCGGTGCGCTTGCTGCGCTGGCCTGCGCGGCCCTCACAATCGCCTGAACGGCCCGAGCCGCTGTCGCATCGCGATCAACCCGTTTCGCCTACGGTCCGTTTCCCTCGCGGTCTTCTCTTTTATCCATTTCAACCGATTGCCGGTAAAGGACCTTGTTCTCATCGGACAGGGCATTGTCGAGGATGGGGCCAAACTGTTCGGGCCTTGTCTTCGCTACCGGATCGAGAAGCTCTACCAGAAAATAGTTCTGGTTGACGTTCAGGAGCTCGTTGAAAACGCGGGCGAGTTCCTTTGCGAGTTGAGGATCCCAGCTCCTGTCCAGCTCGGCGGATGTATCGCTCATCAAGATGAAAAGCTCATTGTCGCCATTGCCGGTGACCTCATGCACGCTTTTCAGCTGCTTCAGATATGCGGAGCCGAGATCGGACGCAGAGCATGTGCCCGCGCCCGCAAGCGCTACGACCAGAATGCCGATGAAGAGATTTTGTTTTCTCATTTCCCCGTCACGGCGTCCGTTGCAACGCCTCGGTTGCATAAGCGTGAATTTCATTTGCGAAATCCACCGTCGTGCCCTCGATCATCTTGTCTGTATAGCCGATCCCTCTTCCTGGATTGGCCATCAGCATCACCCTGGCCAGTCTAAACACCCCCGCAGCCTTGAAAGCTTCCGGGGTTATCCTGAGGAACACTGTGTCCATACCCGCCTGTTGTGCATCGGCGAGTTCCACTGCTTGCAACCCCGACCAGGGAATTTCATGCCGAAACAATTGCGGATCGTGAAATCCGGTCTCCGACAAACGTAGCGTCCCTTTGCTGCGAAGGACCGACATGAGCCCAACCCCGAGTGGTATCAGAGAGAACCCTGCTACGAGCATGCCGGCGAAGTGGGTCGCTTGATCGTTGTGACCGCGAACACCAAGGACGTTCAGGGCGACGAGCACGCCCGCGACCAAGAGGGCACCACCCACTATCAACATGTAGCGCCCCGGCCCCTTGGTCTTGAGAAACTTTTCTTCCATTCCGTGCACTTCCCCCAAAAGAATATTCAATCACACCAGCCCGGGGCCCGGCCCCCTCGCGACATCACTCGGCATTGCCCTCCAGGGCCGCGCTCAGCGCGCAGCCTTCGTAAAATTCGGATCTGCACGATGCCGCCATGGCATCGCCTTCCGCGACTTCCTCGGGGCTCAGCTCTTTCTCCACGATGCGAAGATTGTTGCGTCCATTTGTGTAGTCGCGTTCAGCCGCCATGTAGAACCATGCATAGGCTGCGACCTTGTTTTCCCTGACGCCACGCCCCTGGTAGTAAAGGACCCCTAATCCATTGATACCGGCCAACACCCCGTTCGCTGCGGATTTGGCGTAATATTTGAGCGCCAGCTTATCGTCCTGCTTCACCCCCCAGCCTTCGTAGTAGAGCTTCCCCATCCAGTATTGCGCGAAGATGCTGCCGGATTTGAGCGCTTCTCTCAGGTAGGAAGCCGCTTTTTGATAATCCGGGTCCCCACCATCTCCGTCATAGGCTTTCATGGCGAGGCTGAAGTTTTCGTCCGCTTTCTCGATGCGTTCAGATACCTGCGATTCGGCTTCCGGGAGATCGTCGCATGAAGAGACCGAAAATGGGGGCTGGCTGGGCTGGGTGGGGCATCCCTGATAGTAATAACGGCGTGCAAATGCGCAGTTTTGATATTCCTCCTTATACCTCTCTCTTTGGGCGGAACATGAAAACGCCCTATCCGAGTATTGGCCGGCATCGCTCAGATATTTTTCGAGTAGCTTCCTGTCCCAGTCATACCGGCCATAAAGCGGAGCAACCTTAGGGGGCGCTTTCGTCAATTTCGTATTGGACCCCGGGCATGCCAGCGAAACCCTCTCGGTAATCGAATTTCCCACCTGGCAGGACCCCCCGACGGCAGACTCGTCCCAATAGTAAAGGCATACGGAGCTGAAAACGGGCGGCGTGTTCTTGCGGGCGCAACTTTTGAAATCCTGGCATCCGCTTTCGGTCTCGACGTTTTGAGAGCATTTGCCCCTGACATACTGGCAAATGCTCGCATTCATGCATTGACCTACCAACTGTTTGCACTGGCGAGCGGCGTTGTCGTAACGGACCTGGCAATCTATGTCGGCCTGCGCGGTTGCTGGAACAAGGATCACGAACAACAGAAAGAGTTTTCTAAGCAAGACATCCCCCGCACATCCGCACAAACGACTTTTACCGAACCGTCATCGATATCTTAGGCCAATGCACCTTTGCCAATCACGACAAAATATTGCGACGACCACGGAATGCGCATTTTATCGTAAAAGGATATCAATCGTGGTTTCATGTTGGCGAACATCCGATGCATGCACGGCGCAAAACATCTTTCAGCGATATTCGCGATGCGGTTGACTTGTTACTCTCATAGGTAGAGATGCTGCCGCCCCTTCAACCCCGACGCCCTTCGACCTCGAAACATCCGACGACGGACAGCATGCGGCTATTTTCACGCTTGTTTCATCCAGGAAAGCCATCCGCCGGCTTCGTTGCGCGCTCCATCGAAACGCTGTTGGAAAAACAATATGAAGACGCCCGCGCGAAGGAACACGAAGACTGGTACTGGGGTGCGTCAGGCGCATGGATCCGGCGTGCTGCCGAAGAGTGCGAGTTCATATTGCGGCCTCTGCCCGAAGAGGACGGGCTGAACGCCTATTTCAACCGTGTCATGCCTTTACTGGCCCAACTGGCGGACAGCTACCGGAACAATGCGCGCGATACCGAGGGCTTCGGTCTGGGGACGGTTCGCGAGATCGAGAATGCAATGGAAGCCCTATATGATTCATTGGGGTCGGGGGAGAGGAAGACACGATGAACGCATTCAACTACGCAAGTCTGGTTGCTTGTTTGACCGCAACCCTTTTCACGCAATCCGGGGCTGCATTGGCCGCCGGGATACCGGACAAGGAATGTCCTTCCGGCGCGGTTCCCGCTTTCACGGACTATACGGTGCCTGCAAAAGCCGTAGCGAGACGTCCGAAGCTGAAGACGAACAACGAGTTCAGCCGCATGTTCGTCACGCGCCTGGGCAATGCGCTTGCGGGAACCTCCGTCAATTTCGCAGGGCACTACATCATGGTGACGATCGGCTGCGGAAACGGCTGCCTCTATGGCGGCTATATCGATGCCGAGAGCGGACAGGCGAGGGAGCTTCCCTTTTCGGTGAGCCCACCCGGGCTCTATCGCGAAGAAGATCCGATCGAGCATCGCGCCGACAGCCGTCTGCTCATTGTCAGCGGCAATCTCAACGATGCCGATGGACCGGCAATGAAATATTTCTTCGCGTTGAAAGACAGCAAGCTCCAGCCGATCTGCTATGCGCCGCTGAATACCGACGCGCCGAATGACGGCGGCGAGTGACGCAATTTAATACGACCCGCAAGGTTGTAGAGCCAACGCTCACCGTAATAAGCTTTCGTAAGCGTGTCGCATTCATCGGTACCATGAGAATCGGTCAAACGATTGCCCCGCGCATACGAAACGACAAGGCAAAGACCGGCGGACCGATCCGCACGCATCTGAAGGCTCTCTCATGTCATTCAAAACGATCATGTCCCCGGCGCGGGAAGAATTGTACCCGCTTCGTATTCTCGAAGTGCGTGTCGCTTTGGGTGATTTCGTTGAAGCCGATACGCTCGCGCTGGAGGCGGAGACGGCCACAGGCAAGCGTATCGCCATTACCTGCGCACAATCAGGCCGGGTCATCAATCTTCAGCCGGCAGGCACGGTGCTGGAGAAGCGGCAAATGCTGCTGCTGATCGAAACATTCGATGACGCAACGCAGGCAGAAGCGTCCTATAGCGACGCCGCACCGAACACCGAGGCCTCGCAGGCCTCGGGGGCTGCACAGGCCGCCGCCTATGCCAGCGCCCGAGGCCGGCAAGAGCGTGTCCATGCCGCCGGGAAAACGGCCACAAGGGAAACGACTGCCAACGATACTCCGCCCACGCCGGAGGAAGAGCCTGCGGTCGCCGGGCCCGGGGAATATAAGGGATCCGCAAATCCGGCCGGTGGCGGTCGCCTCGGCAAGGTCATGCTTGGGGTCGTCGGCGTCATCGGCATGGCGTGTGTCGGCTTCTACGCCCTCACCTACACCGACGCTTTCGATCCCGCGCAGAGCGCATCGGGGCCGCAAGTTGTCGCCGACACCAATGTCAGCCCGACGGAATGGATGACCGCCCCCGCGCTGACACGTGTCGATACGTTTACTTACGATGCAAAAGACGGCGCGATTTTCTACAGCGTGGATATCGATTCCGACGGCACTGCTCTACTCGCCGGCATCTCGAACCTTCACCCGATCGTCTGCGCCTTCAAGTTTGGCGCCGGCGATCCATCCTGCAGCGCGAAGTTCGAGCTTCCCGTCACACCTTATCGCGGTCCGGCCACGAATTTTTATGGCGAGGACATGAGCGATTACCACAAACCCACCTATCCCATCGGCGGGTTCATCGCAGGCGATGTCTTCGGGGATGGGGATGCGCTCGTCGCCTTCGACCCGCCCGGGAGCGACGATCCGACCGTCTTCTACAGGTACAATCCGGCAAGCGCGCAGCTCGAACGGTTCAATGAAGATGCGACCATACGCGTGTCCGCTTTCGACCGCAGCAATCGGCATGCCGCTCTACTTGGCTTGGAGGTAGGCGAGTCGGACCTGCAGACGGTCATGGTTTTCGACCATGCCGGCCGCTGGAGCAGCCTGCATTTCAAACGGGAATGGACGGACAAGGGCGAAGACGGCTCTTCGAAAAGCCACGAAGAATACTACTCAAATCTTGCGCTTATCGAGGAGGGCGAAAACGCTCCCCGGATCGAAGCCCTGGGCCATACGTCGGACGGCTCGGTTCCTGGCTACGACAGCGGCATCGTCACCCACATACCGGTGAAAGACGATGACAAGGGTGCCCATGTCGTAACCTCGCTCGCGTCTCAGTTACTCCCGGCGCGGACACCCCCCCCGGAAGGGAAATCCTTATTTTCCATATCATTGAATGTCTTGCTGGATGTCACAGCAAGAGCCTACAACCCTGCCACCGGCGCGACAGCTACTGCAGTCGCCATGGCGACACCGCTGGGGCTGGACGATAAGACTCAGCCTACCGGCATCACCCTGGATGACGGGCCGGATGTTACATACAGACAACGCTATGACGTGCAATTCGACATCAAGACGGTGAGCGGCAAAAGATACATCCACACGCTCGTCCGGAATGACGACTTTCCCGGCGCCGGCCTGCAGGTCACCCGCATATTGCCACTGCCCGACGGACGCTTTGTCCTGCTGCTGCGCGAGTACAGAGGCTATCCGTTCTCCGGCATCCTGATCGTCGATGCGACGGGAACGACCTTGCGGCAGAAATGGTCGTCCGGCGAACTCTATATCCAGGATATCGCGCTGGCCGACAATGGCGATCTCTACGCAGCCGGCGCCAGCAAGAAGCAAGGCACCGACACGGCGGCGCAGGCCGTACTGCAGCGCTACCGGGCCGGCACCTATTGAGCCGAACCTAGCGAAGTACCGAGGCGATTATCTTTCGGGAACGCCCAGCGACCGCAACGCGCCGACGACGCGTTGCAGGCGTTTGTCGGGCTCTGCCT
Organism: uncultured Parvibaculum sp.; assembly: GCA_964434415.1. Classification (GTDB taxonomy): domain Bacteria; phylum Pseudomonadota; class Alphaproteobacteria; order Parvibaculales; family Parvibaculaceae; genus Parvibaculum. The sequence continues at coordinate 9,190 of CAYSVF010000009.1, read as the reverse complement.
CGATTCCGCCCGGCGCCGCCTGCCGCAAGGCGTTGCAGTGATAGGATTTCCCCCATCCACCGCTCGTCAGGACAATTGCGTGCCAGGCATCGTCGGCAGTCTCATCGCTTCCCCGCCGAAGTTCGCTCGCTTGCGCGCTGTAGCGCCACTCATCGAAAGGGACTGTCGTCTGACCGGATGACGGCAGGACATAGCCTTCATAGCCGACGATGCCGTCGTCCTTCACCTCGCAGCGCTGCCTGGCTGTGTCGGCCGCAGATGCGCGCAACACCGCCAGCGCCGCAGCCTTTGTCAGAGTCGGGGTATCGCGAACGTCCAAATAACGTGTCTGGAACGATTCACCTCCCGCGCAGCCTACCAAGCCAGACAGGGTGAGAAGAGCGAAAGCGATAGAAATTTTCTTCAAACCAGATTCTCTGAACAGGTTGCCATATCCTTTTGGGAAAGTGTTTCACCCAAAAGCGAGTACGACAAGCTGGACCCATCCAAGTAGCTTAACCGAAAGGGAGAGCGTTGAACCCTGAAAGACGTAGCCTTTCTCCCAACGGTACGGACCTCGATCGGGGATCTCCTCCCCTCGCCACCGCCTTCCGCGCCGTTCGCTGCGCCTCGCGGGCCTGCGCCAACGGCACATCGGGATACACGCCAAGTACATAGGGCTTCCGCCTGCCTCTGAAGTGATATTCATACCGCCAGGACAGCTGCCCTTTGGTGGCGACCGGCAAGAAGAGGCCCTCTCCATCGGGAAGCTTGTTTGCCTTGGACCCTGGTTTCGCGGCCCTTACAGCCACATCGGTCGACGGCATGACGGTATCTCCTTTCAGAGAGGAAGAAATGTGCCGTCACGACTTTTGGATGCCCAAAGACAAGGTTGGACCTTGCTGGACTCAAGCGGTTTATTTTGTTTGAGATTTAAACCCGCCTCGGACTTTCTCGGACGTCCTTGGATGGGTAGGTGGTGCCCAGGGGCGGAATCGAACCACCGACACTGCGATTTTCAGTCGCATGCTCTACCAACTGAGCTACCTGGGCGGAAGCTCCAAAGCGGGGCGGGCTCTTGAGGCCCCGGCAAACCGCCTTGGTGAGGTTCGCGGGTTATAAGAGATTGATCCGGCACTGTCCAGAGGTGCCGCACAGCTTTCGGTCAGAATATCGAAATCCGAATTGCCGAACAGGGTTAAGGGCTTACCCGCCTTCAACCGCGCTCGCCCCCTTCGTCAAGGTCGAGGCTTTCGGGGTCGAAATCGTCTGGCGGCTCCACGGCGGGAATCGCATAGCCCTCGCTCAACCAGCGATTGAGATCGACATCCGCGCAATGCTTCGAGCAGAAGGGATGGACATCGGGCGCAGACTTCTTGCCGCAAATCGGGCAAGGCCTCGGCGCGCGCAAGGGAATGACCTTGCCGTCCCGCTCGCTGCTTTCCTTCGCGCTCATTGCAGCACCCCGACATCCAGCTTTTCGCGGGCGTAATCGGGCTCCGGCACAAGGCTGACCGCCGCGGCGACTTTCTGGCTCAGCCGTTCCAGCAGATAAGGATTGCCGCGCTCCAGCCAGTCCACCACTTCGGCGGACGCATGCGCAACGAGCGTGCGGCCCGGCGCCCCGGCCGCTTCGCGCTGGATGCGCCGCAAGAGATCGTTTGCCACCGTCGCACAGGTCTTGCGGCGCGGCCTGCAATTGGCATAAGCGGGTTCGGTCAGCAGCTTGTCCAACGGCTCGCGCACGCGCTTCCTTGTCATCTCCACCAGGCCGAATTCCGACATGGCCGAGATCTGGGTCGGCACACGGTCGCGCGCAAATCCCGTTTCCAGCGCGTCGATCACCTTTGCGATGTTGTCAGGTTCGTTCAGGTGAATGAAATCGATCACGACGATGCCGCCCGTGCCGCGCAGGCGAAGCTGGTGGACGATTTCCTCCACCGCTTCAAGATTGATGCGTGCGCTCGTTTCCTCCAGGCCGGTGGCTGCAGTGTAGCGGCCGGAGTTCACGTCGATCGCAGTCAGCGCCTCCGTCGTCTCAATGGTAATCCAACCGCCCGAGGGCAGCTCCACACGCGGCTCCAGCGCGGTTTCGATCTGTCCGTCCACGTCGTAAAGGGCAAAAAGAGGCCCCGGCCCGTTAAAGAGCTGTACCCGGTCCAACATTTCCGGCATGGCGCGCTTGCAGTAGTGCTTTGCTTCCGCAAAGGCTTCAGCATCGTCGATCAGCACACGTTCGGTGTCGGCATTCACACAATCGCGCAGCGTCTTTGCCACCGGATCGAGATCGTGAAAGACGACGGAAGGCGGCGAGGATCGTTTCTGCCTGTCGCGGACCTGGCGCCATTCCTCGGCAAGCTGCCGCGCGTCGGCGGCAATCTCTTCCGCCGTCGCGCCGATGGCGGCAGTGCGCACGATGAACCCCGCGGGCTCGCCGGTAACGCCACAAGCATTGAAGCGCTCGACCATTTCTTCGACCAGCGCGGTCAGCCTTTCGCGCTCAGGCTCGTCCTCGATACGGCGCGAGAGCGCAACGCCGGACTGATTGGGTACCAATACGAGCAGGCGTCCGGGTAGCGTGACATTGGCGGAAAGGCGCGCGCCTTTTTCGCTGATCGGATCCTTCACCGCCTGGACGAGAATTTCCTGCCCTTCCGTGACGCAAGCAGAGATGGGCGGCAATGTGCCTTCATCAAGGCCCGTCAGCTCACACAGGCATCGCGCCTCGCGCGCGCCAAGAAAGCCTGCGCGCTCCAGTCCGATTTCCACAAAGGCGGCCTGCATGCCCGGCAGCACACGCTGTACCCGGCCCAGAAAGATATTTCCGATGACGGAATGCCCTGCACGTCCCGTCCTGTCCTTCAGCGCATCCGCCATGGTGCGCTCCAGGAAGAACTCGACAGGACGACCGCTTTCGACGACCGCGACGCGCGTTTCGCCGGGGCCGACATTGATCAGCACTTCCTCCGACATCAATCCCCTTGCCATCTTCCGACCGCGACCCCCATCGCGGACGGATACGGAACCCTTAATTTGCAAACCAATTCTGGAAAAATGATCCTAGCAGCAATTTGCGCTGCGTTCATAGATGCGGCGAAAGGACCCGATAGCCCCTGCCGGTCAGCAACTGTGCGGTCTCATAGAGCGGCAAACCGACTACGGATGAATAAGATCCCGAAATTTCGCGTACAAACGCTGCGGCAAGCCCCTGAATAGCGTAGCCGCCCGCCTTGCCGTCCCACTCGCCGCTATCGAGATAGGCGGCAATTTCCGGTTCGGAAAGGCGTTTCATGCCGACCTTCGTCGTCACGATGCGGCTACTGAACGTACCGTCGCCGGCAAGGCACAGCCCAGTATAGACCCTGTGTGCCCGGCCCGACAAAAGTCGGAGGCATCGCTCGGCCTCCGTCCGATCGAGCGTTTTGGGCAGAATGCGCCGTCCACAGGCGACGACAGTGTCAGCCGCCAGCACGAAAGCCTCCGGCTCGGCCGCAGCCACAGCTTGCGCCTTTTCCCGCGCCAGCCTGCCAGCATGGGCGCGCGGCGCCTCGTCGCGCAGCGGCGTCTCGTCGATGTCGGACGGAATTACCGCATCGGGAGCGATGCCGATTTGTGCCAGAAGAGCGAGGCGGCGCGGCGAGGCGCTGGCAAGAACCAGCCTGCGGCGCGCACCGTCGGAAGCGTTCGCACTATGAGGGGCGACGCTCACTTGAATCGGTAGGTAATCCGGCCCTTGGTCAGATCATAGGGCGTCATTTCGACGAGCACCTTGTCCCCCGCCAGCACGCGGATGCGGTTCTTGCGCATCTTGCCTGCCGTGTGGGCAATGATCTCGTGATCATTTTCCAGCTTCACCCGGAAAGTGGCATTCGGGAGGAGTTCGACAACGACCCCCTCGAATTCGAGTGTTTCTTCCTTCGCCATTCACAACCCTTTGAAATTTGGCCGAAGAATGGTCAGAAAGGCGCCCGAAATCAAGTACCGCATGCACCCTCTTTTCGCAGGGGCAGCAAAGTACTCACAAAAAAGCGACAAATCCGCTGGAAAGGCTCAATTCGCCAGCAGATATTCGATCGTGGAGACGACCCGGACGGTCTTGTCGATCTGCTCGCTTTGCTGAATGCCTGGGGCATTGTCGCGCGGCAGGATCTGGAACTGGCCCTGATAGGCACGGCGGATGCCGTTGAGGCTTGTGCCGGAATCCCTGGCAAAGGTCTGTGCGGCTTCCTTGGCGCGGCCCATCGCCTCCTCGATCATCTCACCCTTTACCTTGTTGAGGCCGGTGAAAAGATAGGAGGGACGGCTCGGACCCCGGTCGCTGGAGAGAACAATCCCTGATGCGACCAGATTGCCGGTCGACCGGTTCGCCTTGGCAACCTTGTCCACATCGGTAGAGCGCACCATTACGAGCTGGCTGATGATGAAGCGAACATCCACGGAACCGGAGCGGTAGGCCTGCGCCATGCGGTCGGTCACTTCAGGGCTTTCCACAGAGATTTCATCGTCAGAAAACCCTTCGCTTTTCAGGAACTTGATCACCGCCTTGGTGCTCACCGCGATCTGGGCCTGAACCCCTTCGACATTGTTGCCGGTCGCCACGAAACGAATGGGCCAGAGGGCAAGGTCGGCTTTCACGTCTCGCTCGGAAAGCCCTTTCACGGTGACCGAGCGGTCGCCAAGCCGCGACTCAACGAGGCCCTGCCCGCCGAAATAGCCACCAAGGGCTATTCCAACGCCCAGAATGGCGGCGGCGACGATTGAGAAAATATTATTCATGAGCGGACTTCCTCCCGGCAGAACGACTTACCCCGTGTGCGGGTATTATAGGGAGGCTTGTGTCGAGAATGCGACCCCGGCAGCCCTCGCATGCCCCAGAATGGGTAGGCCGGTCGCCGCAGCGGGCATCCGGCAAACCGGCCGCTATCCGACGCGCCGCTCCGTCCGCCCAAAGCGCTTCTCGATCAGGCGTTTCAGCTGGTCGCGCAATTCGCGATAGGCGACGAGGCGGCGTTCTCGACTGCCGCCGGTAGGGGTGGCCAGCGGATCGACCACGTCCCAGTATTCGACTTCGGTCGCCGCCGACCGGGTCGCCTCCTCGGCAGCTTTCTTCGCCTCCGGCGTCAGCGCCACAATCACGTCATAGGATGTGAGGTCGTCCAGTTCTTCGACCCCGCGCGGCACATGGGACGCAATGTCGATCCCGATTTCGCCCATCACCTCCGCAGCGAATGGATCGGGGTCGCCGGGCGTCACACCCGCCGACTGCGTGAAGATGCGGCCTGGATAGAGCGCCTTCATCAGCCCCTCGGCCATGGGAGAGCGGATCGCATTGAGGTTGCAGACAAACAGCACCGAGCCCGGCAATTTCTCTTCTCCCACCATGCCTACCCCTTGATGTGAAGTACGCAGATGAGCGTGAAGAGACGGCGCGCGGTGTCGAAATCCATGTCGATCTTGCCCGACAGACGCTCCTTCAGCAGCGTCGAACCTTCATTGTGCAAGCCCCGGCGCCCCATATCGATCGCCTCGATCTGGGCAGGCGCGGCGCTTTTGATGGCGTCGTAATAGCTGTCGCAGATCAGGAAATAGTCCTTGATGATCCGGCGGAACGGGGTCAGCGAGAGCATGACCTTGCCATGCTCTTCGTCGTCCTCCAGGCGGATATCGAAGATCAGCCGGTTTTCCTCCACCGACAGACGCAGGCGATACGGGCCGCCTTCGCTGCCGACGGGCATGAAGAGATTTTCTTCCAGCAGGTCGAAAATCGCCACCTTGCGCTCATGCTCGACGTCGGGACTGCGGCGCACGACGGAGGTCTCGTCGAGGGCGAGATCGACAATGCGATAGCGCGCATCCCTCTCCGGGGACGATGCCGCCTCTTCCATTCCGCCTTCTGCGCTTCGATCGCTCATATGAGGTACTCTAAGCCCAATCGCACTTGCGATGCGAGGCCCGAAGCGCATCTCAATGGCGCAGGCATGCGTCTGGGTCGAGGCTCAGCGGTTGAGCCGGATGGAAACGGAGCGTCCATGCGCCTGAAGTCCTTCCGCATCGGCCAGCGCCACCGCAGCCGGACCGATCTGCGCGAGCGAGGCCGCGTCGCAACGCACCAGCGAGGTCCGCTTCATATAGTCGAGCACGTTGAGGCCGGAAGAAAAGCGCGCGCTGCGGGCCGTGGGGAGGACGTGATTCGTCCCTGCCACGTAGTCGCCCACCGCTTCCGGCGTATAGCGCCCGAGGAAAATGGCGCCCGCATTGGAAATCCGGTCGGACAGTACGTCGGGGTCGGCCGTCGCTATCTCCAGATGCTCAGGCGCGAGCCTGTCCACCAGCGGCGCCGCATCTTCCAGCGCGGCAACCGTGATGACGGCGCCAAACTCCTTCCAGCTCCGCTCGGCTGTCTCCTTGCGCGGAAGGGCCTCCAGCTGGCGGGCAACCGCCTCTTCCACCCTACCTGCGAAACCGGCATCATCCGTAATCAGAATGCTTTGCGAACTTGCATCGTGTTCCGCTTGGCTCAGAAGGTCCGCCGCAATCCAGTCCGGATCGTTCTCGCCATCCGCGACGACAAGAATTTCGGAGGGGCCGGCGATCATGTCGATTCCGACCGTACCGAAGACCTGCCGTTTGGCCGCCGCCACATAGGCATGGCCGGGACCGACGATCTTGTCCACCGGCGCGATGGCGTCGGTGCCATAGGCCAGCGCGGCCACCGCCTGCGCACCGCCGATACGATAGACTTCCGAAACGCCGGCGAGCTTTGCCGCTGCCAGCACGAGCGGGTTCACCACCCCGTCCGGCGTCGGCACCACCATGACGATGCGCTTCACGCCCGCGACTTTCGCGGGGATCGCGTTCATCAGGACCGAGCTTGGATAATTCGCCGTGCCGCCCGGGACGTAAAGCCCCACCGCGCCCACAGGCGTCCAGCGATGGCCGAGTTCCACGCCTTGCGGATCAGTGAAACGGGCGTTCTCAGGCAGTTGCCGCTGGTGATAGGCCGAGATGCGTTCCGCCGCCATTTTCAACGCCTCGACGGTTTCCGGCGCGCAGGCCGCGGTCGCGGCATCGATATCGGCGGCGGGAATGGCGAGCGTCTCGGGCGTGATTTCCGGCAAGCGGTCGAATTTACGTGTGTAGTCGACCACGGCTTCGTCGCCGCGCTTGCGGACATCGGCAATGATCGCCGCCACGGTTTCATTCACATCGACAGAGGCTTCGCGCTTTGCCGTCAGAAGTTCGGCAAATCGCGCATCGAAACCCGCATCGGCACTATCGAGGCGCTGGGCCATCACTCAATCCGTCAGTTCGTGTCATGCCGTCAATCTTCATGTCTGGGCGCGAGCGGCGTTTCGCGCTTCAGTCCCAGATCGGATAAATGGGCTTCAAGCGCCTCCACGTCCAGCCGAATTTCCGCGCCGCCTGAAAATACCAGCGTGACGACACCGGCAGGCGTGTCGGTTTCCTCAAAACGGATAGCGAGAAGGTTCAGCACGCCGTCGGGCTTGTCCTGCGCAATGTTGCGCGTCCGGACTTTCATCACATTGTCGAAATGGAGGCCGGCGCGGACGCGCTCGTGCCGGGCTTTGGCGAACCAGCTACGCCGCTTGGTTTCGCTCTCCCAGCGAAAACGGTTCGCGACCAGCGCAAAGCGGCGCGCGGCCGGGAGGTGGGCCAGATCGCCCACTTTCAGCACCGCATCCTGCATCTGCGCGGAAATGACTTCGAGGTCTTCGACATCCCGCGCCGAGAGCCGTAATTCTTCGCTCATGCTGTCTCCATCGCGATCACGTCAGGAGGCTTTCTCGCGCCAAATCTCCGCCCCGCAGGCACTAAGTTTTTCTTCTATGCGTTCAAAACCCCGATCGAGGTGATAGACGCGATTGATCACTGTTTCGCCTTCGGCGGCAAGGCCTGCAATGATCAGCGCCGCCGATGCGCGCAGGTCGCTTGCCATCACGGGAGCGCCTTTCAGCTTTTCCACACCATGCACCAGCGCTTTGTCGCCATGCAGCGAGATATCCGCGCCGAAGCGGGCCAGCTCCTGTACATGCATGAAGCGGTTCTCGAAAATCGTCTCGGTGATTTCCGACTCGCCCTCCGCCGTGGTCATCAGCGCCATGAACTGCGCCTGCAGATCGGTTGGGAAACCGGGGAAGACCTGCGTCACCACATCGGTGGCCTGAAGCCGCACCCCGTTGCGGGCAATGCGCACTTCGCCCTGCCGGCTTTCCACCTCTACGCCTGCCGCCCGCAGGGCGACAAGTGCCGCCTCGAAGGTGGAGGCGTCCGCGTTTTTCAGCGTCACATCGCCGCCGGTCATGGCAGCGGCAATGGCGTAGGTGCCGGCCTCGATCCGATCGGCGACCACGTGATGGGTGGTGCCATGGAGCCTATCGACGCCCTGTATCCGCAGAGTGGAGGTCCCGATCCCTTCGATCTTTGCACCCATGGAAACGAGACAGTTGGCGACATCGGTCACTTCCGGCTCTCGGGCGGCGTTTTCGAGGATGGTTTCTCCCTCGGCAAGCGTTGCGGCCATCAGCAGTGTATGCGTAGCACCGACCGAGACGACCGGAGAACGGATGAGCGCGCCCTTGAGCCCGTCGGGGGCGGCGGCGACCACATACCCGTCCACCAGGTCGATCTGCGCGCCCATCTTCTGGAGGCCCTTGATATAGAGGTCCACCGGCCGCGCACCGATGGCACAGCCGCCGGGTAGCGAAACCCGGGCCTCGCCGCAGCGCGCCAGTAGCGGCCCCAGCACCCAGAAGCTCGCCCGGATTCGCGAAACGATTTCATAGGGAGCGGTAGTCGATGCAATGTCGGGCGTGGTGATGGACAGAGTGTAGCTATGACCGGCGATTTCGGGTTCCAGCTCGGCACCCAGCACGTTCAGGAGCTTGCCCAGCGTCTGCACATCGGTGAGCTGAGGCATATTGTGGAATTTGACCGTCTCGTCGGTCAGGAGGGCAGCCGTCATCAGCGGCAGGGCCGCGTTCTTCGCGCCTGAAATAGGGATATCGCCGGTCAGGCGATTACCGCCCCGAATGTGAATGCTGTCCATCTGCCGTTCCGATCCGATCGCTGAGTGTCTTATAGATGAGGTGGCCGGGGAGAGTCACGAAAAGGGACGTCCCCTGCTCCCCACTGGCCTATCCCAGCAAGTACCGGACCAGCGCGGCCTTATCATGTCGCGGAGGTGACGCCC
>CAYSVF010000008.1:0-18178 GCA_964434415.1 uncultured Parvibaculum sp. | reverse complement strand
TTCGTCACCTTCGGCGCACCGCTTTTGGCGATGGCCGGCGCCATCAGCGCGCGACGCACCTTCTTGCTGTTGCAGACGGGGCAGCGCACATCGCCCGCCGCCGCCTGTTCCTCGAAACCCGCAGACGAGGAAAACCAGCCATCGAATTCATGGCCCTTCGTACAGACCAGCGCGTAATGGATCATGCGCCCGGCTCCGCCAGATGCCAGTCGCGATCATGCGTCAGGCTCGGCACGGCCTGCCGCGCCGCCTGAACGGCCGCAAGGTCGATTTCGAATGTGGTCACGCCCGGTTCCTCACCATCGATCTCGGCGACGATCTCGCCCCAGGGCGAAACCGCCAGGCTGTGGCCATAGGTTTCGCGCCCGCATTCATGCACGCCGCCCTGCGCGGGCGCGAGCACATAACATCCCGTCTCGATTGCGCGGGCACGCAACAGCACATGCCAGTGCGCCGCGCCGGTCTTGCGGGTGAAAGCGGCCGGCACGGTCAGAATATCCGCCCCCGCCTTGGCAAGCGTTCGATAGAGATGCGGGAAGCGCAGATCGTAGCAGACGCTGAGGCCGATCCGCCCGAGGGACGTATCCGCACACACGGCCCGCTTGCCCGGCTCGTAATTCCGGCTCTCCCGATAACTCTCGCCGCCCTCAAGATCGACATCGAACATGTGGATCTTGTCGTAATGCGCGGCGACCTCGCCATCCGGCCCGATGAGATAGGAGCGGTTGGCCACCTTGTCGTCGCTCACCTTGATCGGCAGCGACCCGATGACGAGCCAGAGACCCCGCTGAGACGCCAGCGACCGAAACATCGGCAAGGCCTCGCTATCGACCTCGTCTTTCACCTTTGCGAAGAGATCCCGCGACTTGTTTTCCAGCAGCGAGGTCATTTCAGGCGTCGCAATGAGCGTCGCGCCGGCATCCGCCGCCTCGCCGATAAGACGGCAGGCCTCGGTCAGATTGGCTTCAGGGTCGCGCCCGCTGCGCATCTGGACCAGGCCTGCGGTGAAACTCGTTTCGGTCATCTCTTCTCAGCCTTTGCGGATCAGGCCGACAGCAACGGATCGAGCTTGCCTGCCCGCTCCAGCGCATAGAGCTCGTCGCAGCCGCCCACATGCCGCTCGTCGATGAATATCTGGGGAACCGTGTGGCCGCCATTCGCCCGCTGCATCATTTCGCGGCGCTTGTCGGAATCCATGCCGACATCGATCTCGGTATAGGAAACGCCCTTTTTGCCGAGCAGCGCCTTCGCCCGGTGGCAATAGGGGCAAAGCATGGTGGTATAGATCGTCACATCCGCCATCTGCGGAACTCCTTCAAAACAAACTCTTATTCATATAATCGCCCCCTCGCCGGTCACAACCCGCGCCAGCGCAAGCACACGGACCTCCGCCGCGCCGGCCCCGATCAGCGCCTTCGCACAGGCCTCGACGGTCGATCCGGAGGTGATGACATCGTCCACAACTACCACACAGCGCCCCTGAAGGCCCGCCCGGCGCGCCTCGGCAACCTTGAAGGCCCCTCTGAGATTGCGCCGTCTGGCCTCGCCCGAGAGCCCGACCTGCGGCCTTGTCGCCCGGATACGCAGCAACGTCCGCCCCTCGAAAGGCACGCCGGAGAGCCGACCGATCCACCGCGCCAGCTCCGCCGACTGGTTGAACCGGCGTGAAAAGAGCCGCGCCCTGTGCAGCGGCACGGGCAGGATGAGGTCCGCCCCGTCCAGCATCTCCGCTCCCGCCCGCATCATCCATCGGGCAAAAGCAGGCGCCCCTTCCAGGCGGTCGCCATATTTGAAGCGGGAAATCAAGAGCCGGCTCAGATCGTTATATTGCATTGCCGCCCTCGCCGCGCGATAGGCCGGCGGATGGGCGAGCGCCACCGCGCTTACCATTTCCCCGTCCGATGGATGCGATCCGCCGGGCTGATAGGCGAAGGGAAGCCCCGTGACCCGGCATCGCGGCTCCTCGATGAACGCCGCCTCCCCCCAGCATTCGCCGCACAAGGTGCCGTGCTCGCCCACACCCTGCCCGCAGGCAAGGCAAACGGGCGGCAGCAGAAAATCGGCAAGACGTGAGAGCCCCGTCACGGCCGGGGTGGCAATCGGCATGAGGCAAGGTTAGCCGAGGCCCGGGGGCCTGCGAAGCGCGAACATGCCTTGCAGCCGCGCCAGGCCCGACACAATATGCCGGCCATGACGAATGCCCCCTCCCAACACCTCATTTTCGACCGCGCCGCCCTGAAACGTCGCCGCGAGCGCGCGGCGGCGAATTTCGGCGAATACGACTTTCTCCTCACCCGGACGATGGAAGAGGTGACCGAGCGCCTCATCCACACCAACCGGGACTTCCCGCTGGCACTCGATCTCGGCAGCCATGACGGCGCGCTGGGCCGGGCGGCGCTTCCGCCGGAAAAGATCGGCGACATCGTCTCCGCCGACCTGTCGCTTGCCATGGTGAAGGAAGCGCCCGGCGCCCGTCTCGTCGCCGATGAGGAATTCCTGCCCTTTGCGGGCGAAACCTTCGATCTCGTCACCAGCATTCTCTCGCTGCACTGGGTGAACGACCTGCCCGGCGCGCTCATTCAGCTACGCCGCGCGCTGAAACCCGATGGCTTGTTCATCGGCGCCTTTTTCGGCGGCGAGACGCTGACCGAGTTGCGCCAGTCGCTGGCGGATGCGGAAATCGAAATCGAGGGTGGCCTGTCGCCGCGCGTCTCGCCTTTCGCCGATCTGCGCGATGTGGGAGGACTGCTGCAACGCGCGGGCTTTGCCCTGCCGGTCGTCGATTCCGACCGCGTGACCGTGCGCTATGACAATGCGCTGAAGCTGATGGCGGATCTGCGCGGCATGGGCGAGACCAATGCGCTCGCCGAGCGCCGCCGCCAGCCGATGAAAAGGCGGACGCTGTTTCGCGCCGCCGAAATTTACGCAGAGAAATTCGGTCTGCCCGACGGACGTATCCCCGCCACCTTCGAAATCGTGACGGCGACAGGATGGGCGCCGCATGAAAACCAGCAGCAACCGCTCCGGCCCGGCAGCGCCACGCACAGCATGGCCGAGGCCCTCGGTTCGAAAGAACAGACGGCGGGCGAGAAGGCTCCCTTCGGAAACCCGTCCGGAAAGAAGTGACGCGTCAGCCGGTCATGGCGTCGGCGATACGCTGGAAGAGATCGACCATCACGGTGCCGCCCAGCGTATAGACCGTCGATGAAATCGCCACCGCGATCAGACTGGCGATCAGCGCATATTCGATCGCCGTCGCCCCGCCTTCATCGCGCCCGAAACGCGAAAAAATCTCCGTCAGCCTGCCCATCGCTCACCCCACCTCTTCAGGCGCCGGCGAAGCTCACATGAGCAGGTCGCGCAGCGCCGCCACCAGCGGTTCATCCGCCGGCGGCATTGGATAATCCCGCATCCGGTTCGGCCTGACCCAGTTGAGCTCCTGCCCTTCCAGCGGCTGAACCCTGCCCTCCCAGCGCCGGCATACGTAAAGCGGCATCAGAAGGTGAAACGTCTCATAGGCATGGCTCGCAAAGGAAAGCGGCGCGAGACAGGCCTCCGTCACGTCGATACCCAGTTCCTCCTGCAATTCCCGGATCAGCGAAGCTTCGGGCGTTTCACCCGCCTCCACCTTGCCGCCCGGGAACTCCCAGAGGCCCGCCATGGGCTTGCCTTCCGGCCGCTTGGCCATCAGCACGCGCCCATCCGCATCGACCAGCGCGCAAGCGGCCACGAGCACTATCTTCGTTTCGCTCATGCGGTCACGCGCTCCTCATATCATCGGGAAACGGAGTTAATTTCAGACACACGGAGGGGCCGGAACCCGGCAAAACCGCGATCAGGGTAAAGGCCGGGTTAAGCATGCCGCGCCCCGCCTGCGGGGTCCTAGCTGCGATAATCCGCATTGATGCTGATATATTGATGCGTCAGATCGCATGTCCACACCGTGGCCGATGCCTTGCCGACGCCGACATCGACGGCAATGTCGATCTCCTGGCCCTTCATGTGCCGGGCGACCGGCGCCTCGTCGAAATCGGGGACGGCCTGGCCGCTCTTGGCCACGTCGACACCGCCGATCCGGATCACCAGCTTGTCCCGGTCGGCCGCCTCGCCCGACTTGCCGACCGCCATGACGATGCGGCCCCAATTGGCGTCCTCGCCCGCGATCGCCGTTTTCACCAGCGGCGAATTGGCGATCGCCATGGCAATGCGCCGCGCCGCCTGATGGCTTTCCGCGCCGCTCACCGTGACCTGGACGAATTTCGTGGCGCCCTCGCCGTCCCTCACCACCTGATGCGCAAGATCGAGCATCAGCTCGTCCAGCGCCCGGCGGAATTCCCGCAATTTGGGATCGCCTGCCCGGCGAACCGGCGTGGCGTCCTTCATCGCGGCGCCGGTGGCAAACAGCATCACGCTGTCGCTGGTCGAAGTGTCGCTGTCCACCGTAATGGCGTTGAAGCTGTCGCGCGTGCCGAGCATCAGCAGCGTCTGCAGCGTTTCGCGAGACAGCGCCGCATCGGTGAAGATGAAGACGAGCATGGTCGCCAGATCCGGCGCGATCATGCCCGAGCCCTTGGCGATGCCGTTGATGGTCACCTCGGCATCGCCCACCTTGCAACGCCGGGTGGCAAGCTTCGGATAGGTATCGGTGGTCATGATCGCCTGCGCGGCGGCGTCCCAATTGTCGGGACGCGCATCCTTGAGCGCCGTCTCGATACCGGCGACCACGGGAGCGGGATCCATCGGTACGCCGATGACGCCGGTGGAGGCGATGAAGACATCCCTCTGCCGGCAATTGCCCGCATTGGCGGCGGCCGCCGCCGTCGCCTTCACCGTCTGGACGCCGGCCCTGCCGGTAAAGGCGTTGGAATTGCCCGAATTGACGACAAGCATCCGCCCGAGACCGCCATCTTCAAGATTGCCCCGGCACCAGTCCACCGGCGCGGACGCGGTCTTGGAGGTCGTAAAGACGCCCGCGGCCTGCGTACCGTCCGCCATGCGCACGACCAGAAGGTCGGTCCGGTTCTTGTATTTGATGCCCGCCGCCGCGGTTCCGAGTTCCACGCCCTCGATCGGCGGGAGCGCCGGATAGCTCTTGGGCGCAAGCGGGGAAACGGCGGGCGCTTCCTTCTTCCTGGCGGCGGCGGTCTTGCTCTTCGCCTTGGGTGCGGGCTTTTTCTTGACGGGCTTCTTCTTTACGACCGGCGCGGCCGCGGTCGCCTTGACGGTCTTGCGCGTCGCCCGGGTCTGCTTGGCCCGGCTGTGAGGCTTCGCCTTGGCACGCGGCTTGGCTTTCGCCTTGCCGCTTACCTTCTTGCGAGGTTTGACAGAAGTTTTCGTGCCGCTCCGGCTGGTCGTCTTCACTGTCATGTGCCGTCTGCCCCTCGTCGCGCCGCTATCCGTGTCGGATCGCTGCTGTCCTGCCGCCCGTCGCCGGGCGCGCTTCGATTCGAACTATCGTTTCTATCTACAGCAATCAGGGCGCATCCGGAACAATCTGCGGCTGGGAGGGATTGGCGCGAGCCTCGTCGCCATTCGCGCCGACGATTTCGATATCGGCCTTGGAGCGCATCTCCTTCATGAGCTTCTGGCCTTCCTCCTGCGCCAGGCCGCGAATGACGTCCTGCCGGGCTTCCTTGAGCGTGGGCTTCTTCACGTCGCGCATCTCCAGAAGCTTGATCACATGCCAGCCGAACTGGGTCTTGACCGGATCGGAAACCTCGCCGGGCTTCATCTTGAACACGGCTTCGCCAAAGGCGGGCACGACATCGCCCTTCTTGAACCAGCCGAGATCGCCGCCATTGCCCGCGCTGGGGCCCTTGGAGAATTCCTTGGCGACATCGTTGAAGCTCTTGCCGTTCTTCAACTCGGCTTCGACCTTCTGCGCCTCCTCCTTGCTGGGCACGAGAATATGCTCCGCATGCGCTTCCTGCTCGGCGGGGGCATCGGCGATATTCTTCTGGTAATAGGCCTCGATCGCCTTTTCGGTGATCCGGTCCTGCATCAGCTGCAGCCAGTAGAAATCGCGCAGCGCCTTCTCCTGCGCATACTCGATCCGCCGTTTCGCGCCCGGATCGTCGGTCACATGCTTCTTGCGGGCGGTCTCGGCGACCACCTTGCGGTCGATCAGCGCGCTGAGCAGATACTGAAAGCGCATCTTCTCCGAAACGCCCTGAAGCGAGGATCCCATCTCCTCGTCGGCCAGCGCCACATCGGCATAGGTGATCGGGCTGCCATTCACTTTCGCAATGACGTCATTGGGTTCGGGCGCCTGCCCGGCGCCGGGTGCGGGAACCGCGGCGGGCTCGGCCGCCATGGCATGCCCGCCCGAAAGAAGGAGAGACACACTCAGCGCGGAAGCGGCGAGAGCAACGGGAATAGTGCGAAAGGCAAACATGACAGGACTTTCATATTTCGGGATGTGCGGCGCGGGCCCTGCGCCCGGATGACGGCCGACCCGCGCAAAAACGGGAATCTGCGGCCGAAAAGGGCCCGAATTGTGACAATTCGCCCGCCTGCCGGGCGTGGGGCGCGATCATGGACCGCACCCCATGCGCGCACAAGGAGGTTTGTGGGGCCGGCGCCTCCCGCCGCGCCTCCGCCGTTACATTGACAAGAAATTGAGGCCCCCTTACATCTCCCTTGGCTTTCTGCCTTGGAAGGGGATCTGGGCTCCGGGGCAAGGCAAGGGTCTTGAGGGCCTGGCCGCCGGAAAGCCTATCCCGCATGCCCGGCCGCAATCGATGGCACAGCGCAAGAGGATTTGACCTGATGGCTAGCTTTGGCGCTTTCGCCAAGCGATTTTTCGGCTCGCAGAACGACCGCAAGATCAAACGTTACCGGAGCAGCGTCGAGGCGATCAACGCCCTCGAACCGGAAATGGAGGCCCTGAGCGACGAGGAGCTCAAGGGCAAGACGGCGGAATTCCGCGCGCGCCTCGCCGACGGTGCCACGACGGACGATATTCGCGACGAAGCATTCGCCGTTGTCCGCGAGGCCGCCAAGCGCGTCCTCGGCCAGCGCCATTACGATGTGCAGCTCATCGGCGGCATGGTGCTTCATGACGGCAAGATCGCCGAAATGAAGACCGGCGAAGGCAAGACGCTGGTTTCCACCCTCGCCGTCTATCTGAACGCGCTGCCCGGCAAGGGCGTTCATGTGGTGACCGTGAACGACTATCTGGCCAAGCGCGACGCGGCCTGGATGGGCGAGATCTTCAGTTTTCTCGGTATGGAAACCGGCGTCATCCTGCACGGCATGAACGACGACGAGCGCCGCGAGGCCTATGCCGCCGACATCACCTACGCCACCAATAACGAACTCGGCTTCGACTATCTTCGCGACAATATGAAGTATCAGCTCGAAGCCATGGTGCAGCGCGCCCATCCCTTCGCCATCATCGACGAAGTGGACTCCATCCTCATCGACGAGGCGCGCACGCCGCTCATCATCTCCGGTCCGCTGGACGACAAATCCGATCTTTATCTCAAGATCGACGACATCATTCCCGAACTCGTCGAGGAAGATTACGAACTCGACGAGAAGCAGCGCACCGTCACCCTCACCGAAGAGGGTAACGAACACGCCGAAGCCATTCTGCTCGAGCGCGGCATTCTCGAGGAAGGCTCGCTCTACGACATTGAGAACATCTCGATCGTCCATCACGTCAACAATGCGCTGCGCGCCCACAAGCTGTTCCTGCGCGACCGCGACTACATCGTCAAAGGCGGCAAGGTCGTCATCATCGACGAGTTCACCGGCCGCATGATGGAAGGCCGGCGCTATTCCGACGGCCTGCATCAGGCGCTGGAAGCCAAGGAACGCCAGCCGATCCAGCCGGAAAACCAGACGCTGGCCTCCATCACCTTCCAGAACTACTTCCGCATGTACGAGAAGCTGGGCGGCATGACCGGCACGGCGCTGACGGAAGCCGACGAATTCCTCGATATTTACGGCCTCGAGGTGCTGGAGGTTCCGACCAACAAGCCGATCGCGCGTATCGACGAGGATGACGAGGTCTACCGCACGGCGAAGGAAAAATACGACGCCATCGTCGACGAAATCGTGGAATGCCAGAAGAAGGGCCAGCCCGTTCTGGTCGGCACGGTCTCCATCGAAAAATCGGAAACGCTTTCCGCCGAAATGAAGCGCCGCAAGGTGAAGCACAACGTGCTGAATGCGCGCTATCACGAGCAGGAAGCCCATATCATCGCGCAGGCCGGCGTGCCCGGCGCCGTCACCATCGCCACCAACATGGCCGGCCGCGGCACCGACATCCAGCTCGGCGGCAATCTCGACATGCGCATCGACGACGAGACGGTGGGTATCGAGGACGAAGCCGCCTACAAGGCCAAGATCGAAGAGATCAAGGCGGACATCGCGAAGAAGAAGGAAACGGCGCTTGCCGCGGGCGGCCTTTATGTCGTCGGCACCGAACGCCATGAAAGCCGCCGCATCGACAACCAGCTGCGCGGACGTTCCGGCCGTCAGGGCGATCCCGGCCGCTCGAAATTCTATCTTTCCCTCGAAGACGACCTGATGCGCATCTTCGGCACCGACCGCATGGACGGCATGCTGCAGAAGCTGGGCCTGGAAGAGGGCGAGGCGATCATCCACCCCTGGATCAACAAGGCTCTTGAAAAGGCGCAGTCCAAGGTGGAAGCCCGCAACTTCGACATCCGCAAGAACCTGCTGAAGTTCGACAACGTCATGAACGATCAGCGCAAGGTCATCTTCGACCAGCGCATCGAACTCATGCGGGAGAAGGACCTCAACGAAACCGTCAGCGATATGCGCCGTCAGGTAATCGACGACGTTGTGGCGCGCTGCATTCCCGAAAAGGCCTATGCCGAGGAATGGGATATCGCGACGCTCAAGCAGGAAGTGTCGGACACGCTCGGCCTCGACCTGCCCATCGACGCATGGGCGGAGGAAGAAGGCATCGCGAACGAGGAAATCCGCGAACGCCTGTATCGCGCCGCCGACGAATCCATGGCCGGCAAGGCCGCGCAGGTCGGACCCGACCTCATGCGGCAAGTCGAAAAGGCCGTCGTGCTCCAGACGCTGGATCATCACTGGCGCGACCATCTGCTGATGCTCGATCATCTGCGCCAGGCCGTGGGCCTGCGCGGCTACGCACAGCGCGATCCGCTGAACGAGTACAAGGCCGAAGCCTTCGAGCTGTTCGACAACCTCCTCACCAATCTTCGTGTGGATGTGACGCGCCAGATCAGCACTGCCCAGTTCGTGGCCGAGGACCAGGCGCCGCGTATCGAGGACGAGCAGCTTCCCGAGATGCATGCGCATCATCAGGACCTGACGACCGGCCAGGACGAAATGGAAGGCGGCGATCTCGCAACGCTTCAGCGCACCGTCCGCAACGATCCGGGCGTGGCGGCGGACCCCAACGACCCGACCACATGGGGCAAGGTCTCGCGCAACGCCCCCTGCCCCTGCGGCTCGGGCAAGAAATACAAGCACTGCCATGGCGCACTCGGCTAAGACGCCCCGGCCGGAATAAAAAAAACGCCCGCCCTCGAAAGAGAGCGGGCGTTTCTTTTTCAGCGGCAGCCTTTGTCAGGCGGCGGCATGTGCCTTTTTCAGCTTTGCCACGTCCTGTTCATAGGTCTGGCCGGCCCAGTAGTAATGCACCGCCGCCCAGACGCCGAGGAAGCTCGTGATCAGCAGCGACCAGCGCAGGCTCTCCACGCCGAAATAGGGCTGCAACTGATCCGAGATGAACCCGACCGTCAACGGACCGAAGCCCAGCGCGATGAAGTTGAGCACGAAGAGCATCAGCGCTGAGGCAAGCGAGCGCATGTGAAGGGGCGTCAGGCTCTGGATCATGGCGAAGCTCGGGCCGAGATAAAACGCACCCAGCAGCATCGACACGACATAGACCGGCACCATGATGTCGAGATTGGACGAGCTGTAGAACACGATGAAGAGCGGCATGCCGACAATCTTGGCAACCGCGATCACCCATGCGTTCCAGCGCATATCCTTGCGCGACAGCCGGTCGGCGAGGAAACCGCCGATCAGCGCGCCGATACCGCCGACGAAACCGGCGGTCAGGCCGAAGATAAGACCGATTTCCTGCTCGCCGAGCCCAAGGCTGCGGCGGAAGAAGGACGGTCCGAAAATCAGTCCGCCATAGCCGACGAAGGACACGAGCGTGAGACCGATGATGATGTGCCGCGCCGACCGCGTATGCCAGAGATGCACGAAGACATGCCACAGATTGCCGGCATAGCGCTTCGTCTGGGCGAACAGGCTTCCCTTCTGCCTTTCCTCCACGACATGCGTGAGGCCGTCGACCTGGCCGCGGACGGGCTCCTGAATGGTAAAGCGCACCAGCACCGCGATGATGAGCCCCGGCAGACCGACCACGAAAAAGGTTTCGCGCCAGCCATAATGCTGCACCACATAACCGCCGAGGATGAGCCCGATCATCGCCCCGGCATAAACGCCGACGGAATAGAATGACATGGCGGTGGAGCGCTGCGCTTCCGGATAAAGGTCCGCAATCATCGAATGGGAAGGCGGGCTCGATCCGGCCTCGCCGATGCCGACGCCGATGCGCGCCGCCAGCAGGTGGGAGAAGCTGCCCGCCAGGCCGCAGGCCGCCGTCATGCCGGACCAGATGGTGACGGCCAGCGCGATGATGTTGCGGCGGTTTCCGCGATCCGCCCACATGGCGATGGGAACGCCGAGCGTGGCATAGAAAAGTGCAAAGACGAGACCGCCCATCAGGCCGAGCATCGTGTCGCTCACATCGAAGGCCGCCTTGATGGAGGGCATCAGGATATTGACGATGCCGCGATCCACATGGCTCGACGTGTAGGCAAGCGTCAGGATGATGAGCGCATAATGTTTTGAAAGCCCCCCGGTGCGCCCCGGCGCTACGGGCGCATCCTTGACCGACTGCTCAGCCATATTTCCTCCCCGGAAATGTTTTTTGTTTCTTGCCGATCACATTAGAGAAGCCCCTACGCTGCGGCAATCTTTGCGGTGGCCTGCGCGAGCTTGCAGCGCGGGACAGCACTGCCATAATCGGCGCGCCGAAAGAAGCAGACGACAAAACCATAAGAACGCCATAAGGGAGACATCATGGGCGCGCCGCAACCCTTCACAATCGACATTCCGCAAGCCGAAATCGACCGCATCATGGAGCGCGTGCGCGCCTATGAGTGGCACGAGATGCCGGCCATCGAAGAAGGCGGCGATCGCTGGGCCTACGGCACGGACATGGCCTATATGCGTGAACTATGCACCTATTGGCTGACCGATTATGACTGGCGCGCGGCGGAAAAGCGCCTGAATGCCTTTCCCCAGTTCATCGCCAATGTCGACGGCCTCGATATCCACTTCGTTCATGTAAAAGGGTCGGGCAGCGCGCCGGAGACGCTTCTGCTCATCCATGGCTGGCCGGGCTCCATCCTCGAATTCTACGACGTCATCGAACCGCTCGCGCATCCGGAGAAATTCGGCGGCAACGCGGAAGACGGCATCAACCTCGTCATCCCCTCGCTCCCCGGCTATGCCTTTTCTGGCAAGCCCGCAAAACCCATGGGACCGCGCGCAACCGCCGCGCTGTGGGACAAGCTCATGCGCGACGTGCTGGGCTACGACAGCTACATCGCGCAGGGCGGCGACTGGGGCTCGGTCGTCACCGGCTGGATCGGCTATGAGCACGGGACCGACAAGCAGGGCGGCTGCAAGGCCATTCACATCAATATGAACGGGCTTCGCGTTCCCGCCTTCCCCGAGACGGATGAGGAAAAGGCCTGGGCGGAAGCCGCCGGCGCGGCCTTCGGCATGGACGGCGCCTATATGCAGATCCAGATGACGAAACCGCTGACGCTCTCCTACGCCATGATGGACAGCCCCGTCGGCGCGGCGGCGTGGATCGTCGAGAAGTTCCATTCCTGGTCGGATCGAACCCATGGCGAGGTACCCGGCCATCTGGAAAACGCCTTCTCCAAGGATGCGATGCTGACCGACATCATGATCTATCTCGTGAGCCGGAGTTTCGGCAGTGCCGTCTGGTTCTATCGCGGCATGATGGAAGAAGGCGGCGTCAACATGGCGCCGGGTACGAAAGTCGAAATCCCGACCGGCATGGCGAAGTTCCCGCAGGAAGCAACCGCCTATTGCATCGGCCCGCGCAGCTATATGGAAAAGGGCTTCAACATCGTGCACTGGTCCGAGCCCGAGCGCGGCGGCCACTTCGCCGCCTGGGAAACGGGCCGCCTTTTCGCCGATGAAGTGATGAGCTTCGTGAAAAAGATCAAAGGCTGAAACTCATGACGCATCGAACCGTTCCCGCCGATCCGTTCACGGTTCACATTGCCGAGGAGGAAGTGGAAGATCTGCGCCGCCGCCTGCAGCGCACGCGCTTCCCGAACGAACCGGTAGGCAACCGCCATTGGGAATACGGCACCAGCCTTCCCTATATGGAAAAACTGGTGTCCTACTGGCGCGACGATTTCGACTGGCGCGCAGCGGAGGAAAAGCTCAACCGCTTTCCCCAGTTCCGCGCGACCTTCACCGACGATGAGGGCGAGGATCATACGATCCACTTCATCTATGAACGCGGCACGAAGACGGAAGGCGGCCCCGACCCGATCCCGCTCGTCATGACGCATGGCTGGCCATCCACCTTCCGAGAGTTCATCGACGTGGTGGAGCCGCTCGCCCACCCCGAGCGCTTCGGACGGAAAGGCCCCGCCTTCGACGTCATCGTCCCCTCGCTGATCGGCTACGGCTTTTCCTCGCTACCGCGAAAGCCCATCGGCCCTGCCGCCATCGCCGATCTCTGGCATCGTCTGATGACGGAATGTCTGGGCTATGACAGCTACGCAGCGCAGGCCGGGGATTGGGGCAGCTTCGTCACGTCGCGCCTCGCCCTTCAACATCCGGATGCGGTGCGGGCCATCCACCTCACCATGCTGCCGCTGCGGCCAGCCCTCAAGGATAAGAGCCAGAAGCCGGTCAGCGACGAAGAGTCGAAATGGATCGGGGAGATGCAGCGCTGGTGGCGGCAGGAGGAAGGCTATCGCTCCATCCAGTCCACGAAGCCCATGGCGCTTGCCTTCGGCCTGATGGACAGCCCCGCCGGCCTCGCCGGCTGGCTTGCCGACAAATATTACCGCCTCGGCGACACCGACAAGACCGATACGATAGACGGCATGGAACGGCGCTTTCCCTATGACGATATTCTGACCCAGCTCTCGATCTACTGGTTCACCGGCACGATCAACAGCGCCAACACGCTATACAAGGCCGGGCCCGCCGAAGGCTCTCACCAGCTGAGGCCCGGCGAGCGCGTCACCCTGCCCGTGGCCTATTCGGAATATCCGATGGACGTGCTGCCCGTGACGCCGCGCTCATGGGCCGAGCGCAGCTACAACATCGTTCGTTGGCGGATCATGGAGAAAGGCGGCCATTTCGCCGCCATGGAAGAGCCGGACTATTTCGCCGACGATGTACGCGATGCGTTTGCGGAGATGCTGAAGTAGCGCCGCTCAGGCGATACCCTTCACGCGATACCCTGGCGCCCCATGGCGAGGAACTTCTCGCGGCGCAGGCGACGCAGCGTGTCGGAATCGAGTTTTTCGAGCCCGGCCAGTTCTTCCTCGATGGCATCGCCCGTGTCGCGGATCATCTGGGCGCGCTCGCGATGCGCGCCGCCGACGGGCTCTTCCAGCACGCGGTCCACAACGCCGAGCCTGTGCAGGTCCTGCGCGGTGATCTTCATCGCGGTCGCGGCGTCTTTTGCCTTGTCGGAGCTGCGCCACAGGATCGACGAAGCCCCTTCGGGCGAAATCACGGCATAGACGGCATGTTCGAGCATCAGCACGCGATTGCCGCAGGCGATACCGATGGCACCGCCCGACATGCCTTCGCCGATCACCACCGAAATAAGCGGCGTGCCCAGCGACAGGCAGCGATCCGTCGAGCGCGCGATGGCTTCGGCGACGCTGCGCTCTTCGCTTTCCATGCCGGGATAGGCGCCCGACGTATCGGCCATGGTGATGACGGGAATATCGAACCGTTCGGCAAGCGACATCAGGCGGATCACCTTTCGGTATCCTTCGGGTCGCGCCATACCGAAATTATGTTTGATGCGGCTCTGCGTGTCGGACCCTTTTTCATGACCGATCACCATCACCGACCGGCCGCGGAACCGTCCGAGACCGCCCATGATGGCGGAGTCCTCGCCATAGACGCGGTCGCCGCCCATCGGCGTGAAATCCTCGATGAGCCGTTCCACATAGTCCTTGAAATGAGGCCGGGCCGGATGGCGCGCCACCTGGACCTTCTGCCAGGGGTTGAGCGAGGCATAGGTCTCGGTCAGCAGGTTCGCCGCCTTCTGCTCAAGCTTGGAAACCTCGTCCCCGATGCTCATGGACGGGTCGTCCTGTGCAAGACGTTTCAGCTCCTGCACCTTGCCTTCGAGTTCGGCAATCGGCTTCTCGAAATCGAGATAAGTATGCATTGCGCTCCGGGAACTCCCGTCCATTCACCCGCTTGAACCGCATTCCCGCCAGCCCGTCGGCCCCGTTGCGGGAGATTGCGCCGGGACACTGGCCCGACCCCGCCCCCTTGTCAACTGCAAGTCGGCTTCAGGGAAACATCCTGCCGATTCAGAGACTTAAAAGGGTTAAGGCCCGGCCCTGTCACAACACTGCCTGCCCTTGCGTCTTACCTATACAGGTAACGCAGCAGCGGTCCCGCGACACGGCCCCTATAAGCTATGCTGCGCCCGTCGAAGGACATCCGAATGACCCATGCTCCCGCTTCCGACGCCGAAACGGCCTTCCTGACCCACCGTCCCCGCGCCTTCGCCGTGGCCTATCGGATGCTGGGCAGCATCGCGGAGGCGGAAGACGTCGTGCAGGAGGCCTGGCTGCGCTGGCAGAGCGCGGATCGCTCGCATGTCGCCTCGCCCGAGGCGTTCATCGTCACCACTACGTCGCGACTGGCCATCGACCATCTGCGCAAGGCGAGCACCCGTCGCGAAACCTATGTGGGTCCATGGCTGCCCGAGCCGATGGT
The DNA here is from genome assembly GCA_964434415.1 of uncultured Parvibaculum sp. GTDB lineage: Bacteria > Pseudomonadota > Alphaproteobacteria > Parvibaculales > Parvibaculaceae > Parvibaculum. Next base: position 3,121 of record CAYSVF010000008.1, on the reverse strand, counting down.
CACCGACGACGCAGAAAGCCCCGCGACGCCGCAAGAGCGTCTGGAACTTGCCGACGACATCTCCATGGCGCTGCTGCATCTGCTGGAAAGGCTCTCGCCTGAAGAACGCGCGGCTTTCCTGCTTTACGAGGCGTTCGACTACAGCCATGCGGAAATTGCCACCTTGATCGGCAAGTCGGAAGCCGCCTGCCGCCAGATGCTGTCGCGCGCGCGCAAACGCGTTCATGCCGAACGCCCCCGCTTCAACACCGAGGCCCGCGAACATGCCCGCCTGACGGAACTGTTCCAGCAGGCCCTGATGAAGGGCGACCCGGAGGCGATCCTCGCCTGCATGAAGGAAGACGCGGTTTTCTACAGCGACGGCGGTGGCAAGGTGGCCGCCGCGCTGAACCCGCTTTACGGCGCGGACAGGATCATGCGGTTCTGGCTGGGCATCATGAAAAAAGCCGAGGGGCGGATCACCCCCCGTCCGGTCTGGCTCAACGGTTTGCCCGGCTACCTTCTCATCGAGGGCGACACGCTGCAGTCCGCCGTGAGCCTGCGCATCGAGGACGGCCGTATTGCCGCCCTCTATGTCCAGCGCAATCCCGACAAGCTTGCCGACATATTGCGCCGGACGGGGCTCAGACCGCTCCCGGTCTGAGCGTGTTTCAGGCGCTGTCCTTCTTGGCGAGCGGGTGCTTGGTTTCCACAAGCTCCTTCAACCGCTCGTCCAGCACATGCGTATAGATCTGCGTCGTCGAAATATCCGCATGACCCAGCATCTGCTGCACGGCGCGCAGATCGGCCCCGTTGGCCAGCAGATGGCTTGCAAAGGCATGGCGCAGCGTATGCGGCGACACGCGTTTGGGATCGACCCCGGCGGAAACGGCGAGGTCTTTCAGAAGCTGCGCAAAGCGATGCCGCGTCAGATGGCCCTGCCGCCCGCGTGACGGGAAGAGCCAGGGCGACACCCTGTCTCCCAGCCGGCGCGCCCTGAGCGGCACATAGTCATTGATCGCCGCCCGCGCCGTATCGGACAGCGGCACCAGCCGTTCCCGGCCGCCCTTGCCCGTCACGGTGAGGAAACGCTGATCTCCCCGAACCGCCGAAAGCGGCAGGCCGACAAGCTCCGACACGCGAAGCCCTGTCGCGTAGAGAACCTCCATCAGGCAGACCAGCCGCGCGCGCTTGTAGGCGAGCACTTCTTCCTCATGGCTGCGTCCATCCACCGTCTCCCGCGCGGCGGCAAGCAAGCCGTCGACTTCCGCCACAGCAAGCGTCTTGGGCAAAGGCCTCGCCCGTCTCGGTCCTTCGACCGTGCTGCACGGATCGTCCGTCCGCACGCTATCGGCGTACAGAAAACTGTGGAACTGCCGCACCGCCGACAGACGGCGCGCCGCCGTGGCGGCGGAAAGTCCCTGATTGTTCAGCGCTTCCAGATAAGCACGAATATCTTCCGTGGAAGCCTCATGCACACCGCGTCGACGCCCCGCCAGAAAGCCGGCGAAGTCCTTCAAATCGCGCTGATAGGCCTCGAGCGTGTTGCGCGCGGCACCCCGTTCCGCACTCAGCATCTCAAGAAAGGCCTCGATGTAACTCTGGCCTTCTATCGTCCCCCCAACGGCCTCCCCGGTTTCAGTTACCTTGGTCACCGATGGTTGATTAGACATATTTTACTTACCCGCGTCCTATGCTACTCCGCGCCAAAAGCGCCTCTATGGCGAGGCGCCGCGCCTCGCCTTCAAGCTTGATATTCCGAAGACTCTTCACCGCTTCCGCCACTGCGTTGGCATGCGTGCCGGAGGGTCCATGATCGGCCAGCGCGGTCAGCGCCAGCAAAACGGTTTCGCCGCGCGCGCCGCGTGTGCTTGCCGCCTGCATCTGGTCGAACAATGCCTCGCGCGGCGCAGCGCCGGTGAACAGATCCCGCCGGTCCAGAATCGTATTCCAGACTTCCTTGGGCAGATCCGCGCCCAGCGCATCGAGCATCACCGCCTCGGCGGCCGCAAAGCGCTGCGTGGACGTGACGCCGGAGCGGAGGTCGCCGAGCAGCGTCGCACCGATATCGTCCGGCAAGTCGATCTTGTCGCCCTTCATCAGGCGCAGCATGGCATCGAGTTCGCGCGTGCTGCGGCCGAACCCGGCCCCCGCGGAGGTCATCGCCTCGCGCCAGGCCGTCGCCTTGGCGGCATCGCCGAGCACGATATAGGCACGCACCGCGATAGGCGCGACGCCGGCAAGTTCGGCACCGGTCCGGATACGGTCCAGCGACGGCTTCAAGGCCTCCGCCGTCGGATAGGCAAGCCCGGCCGGTTCCGCCGTCGAAAGCGCCAGCGCCATCATCTGCAACTGCTTGCGGGGCATGACTTCTCGCGCGATCGCCTGGAAGAGAAGCGCGCGCCGCATGGTCGAACTGTCCGGATAATCGCCCGATTTCAGCCCGTCGAAATCTTTCTGCGTGAAATTCGCCGCCTTGTAGGCCGCCCCCAGCACATCGCCGCCGACCAGCCCGAGCTCGGCGGCCCGCTCGGCCGCGACGATCCGTATTTCCGGCGCTGCCTTGGTATCCTGGGCCAGCGCGGGCAGAACCGACGGCACCGCGATGGAAGCGGCGCCGGACGGCAAATCCTTTTTGGCAAGGCCGTAAAAGGCGAAATCGATTTCGCTAAGGCTTTCCGGCGGCGGGGCCTTCAGCCGGATCCCGTCGGCGGCAGCGGCCTGAAGCGAATAGAAGAGCGCATCGTCCAGCCCCTCCTCCCGCGCAAGATCCGCCGTGATGTCGGACAGCTCCGGATTTCCGCCGAGAATCTGACAATAGGCAGCAAGCTTCAGCGCGAAGGCGGCATGAGGCTCCGTCCTGGGGTCGCCATTGGCCGGCAGCGCGGATAGCGCATCGCAGGCTTCATTGCCCTTGCCCAGCGCCAGCGCGGCCCGCGCCTGCGCCATGGCAATCGAAGCCGACCGGTTTTTCGGCGCGGCACCGGCAAGCTCCAGCGCGTCGTTCGCCCGACCCGCCGTCAGCAGCGCATCGAGCCTCAAGGTCAGAAAATCGCGTCCGCCCCCGCTGCCGGCGCCCAAACTCGCCGTCATGCCCGCGGGCGGCGTCGCGCCCGTCAGCAGCAGCCTCTGCCTCAGATTG
>CAYSVF010000007.1:0-19338 GCA_964434415.1 uncultured Parvibaculum sp. | reverse complement strand
AGGTGGGCTCGAAGCCTTCGTCCGAAAATGCCGAGATGCGTTTTTCCCATTCGGGCGCGCGGCCGAGCTTTTGGTCGCGGTCGGCCATCTCGACGGGCTGATTGAGCGGCTGCATGGCGATCCCGGCAAGTGCGGCGGTCAGATGAAGGCGTTGCCAGAGACGGCCCGCTTCCAGAGACGACGCGATGTCGTGACGGTCGGCGACGGAAATGACGCCGATCGCCGCCGCCGTCGGGACATGCACGTCGCGCGTGGCGTCGAACCATGTCTTGTGGCTTGTCTCGGCGGAGACGGGCGGCAGCATCTTCGCCGCCGCGAGAATGAACGGCGGGAGCCCCGCCGTGTCGAGCGTGACCCCGCTCTTGTGCTTCTCGATATCGTCCGGCCCGTTGCGGAACCAGGCTTCGCTGTCATGCACCATCTCTTCGTCCGCGACGATTGCCGCCGTCGCATCGACGATCGTGGTGTCGATGCGCTCGCGCGCATCGCCCTCGGCGACGAACCGCAGACGCACATCGGGCATATTCTCCGCGAGCGCGGTGAGCCTTTCGACGGTCCCTTCGGGCAGGCCCTTTTCGCGGTCATAGGTGCCGCGATCGGTATGCCGGCGGGGAATGGCGTCATGGAGCGGGGAGGGCGCAGAAGCGCGCCCGGTTTTCGTGAGGTGCACCAGAGCCGCCAGCGACCGGCCTTGCCGCGAGGTATCCTCCGTCAGCGATCCGGTCTGTAGCTCCGGCTTGGCGCTATAGCCGTTGACGGGGGCGGCCAGCATCATGTTCTCGATGGCGCAGCCGAGCCCGATATGCATTTCGCGCAGATAAGGGTCCATCGAGCCGAGATGGCGCGCGCGGTCCGCTTCCACCGAAACGGATGTGTCGGTGACGTGGAAATACCAGGGCTGCGTGTTGTGCGGATTGGAGGCAAGCACCGCCGCCGCGACGAGGGCAAAGGGCGTGCCCTGATATTCCGGCGCGTTCCACATGCCCCAGGCAGAATAGGCAGCGCCCTCGCCATGATTGAAGACGCCGCGATCTTCCGCGCGCCAGAGAAGCCCGCCCGCGGCGACAAGGGTAATTCCGCCGCCGATCTTGAGGATGTTCCGCCGTGTCGGATGTTTCGTCGTCATCTGCCCGCCTCCCGTTGATGAGGAAAGGTTAGGCGGAAATGACGACAAGTGCATCAACCACAATAAACAGTGTCACCCCGGGCTTCGTCCCGGGGGCCAGGGGCCGTACCGGAAAGAGCCTGCCGCCCCTGGATCCCGGCTTTCGCCGGGATGACATCGCATTTTGGGGAGAGTGCGGAACCTTATTTGCTCGCGCTCTCCACCGCCTTGTCGATGGAGGCCTTGAGCGTTTCGGCGATGCGGTCGAGTTCGGCGTCCGACACGATGAAGGCGGGACCGACGCAGACGATGTCGCGCACCGCGCCCGTGCCGCCGCCATAGAAGAAGACGCCCTGTTTGAGGCCCGCCGCGACGACGCGGCCCGAAACGGCGGCTTCTTCCGGGAAACATTCAAGCGTCTCGCGGTCCTTCACGATCTCAATGCCGCGGAAGAGGCCTTCGCCGCGAATTTCCGCGACATGGGGGTGCTGGCCGAGCAGCGCTTCGAGACGTTCGGCCAATGCCTTGCCCTTTTCGGCGGCGCGGGCGACGAGCTCTTCGTCTTCCATGATTTGCAACACCTTGTCTGCCGCCGCGCAGGCGCCGGGATGCGCACCGTAAGTGTAGAACATCAGCGCCTGCCCCTTGTCGGCGAGCGGCGCGGTGACCTCCTCCGTCGCATAGACGCCCGCGATGGGCGCATAGCCGCCGGCAAGCCCCTTGCCGGAAATCATGATGTCGGCCCTGATGTCGAAATGCTCCGACGCGAAGCGCTTGCCGGTGCGCCCGAAGCCGACCATCACCTCGTCGATGATGAGCAGCACGCCGTATTTGCGGCAGATCTCCTGCACCATGGGCCAGTAGCGCGGGCCGGGCATGAGCGCGCCGCCCGACGAACCGGTGATCGGTTCGGCAACGAAGGCGGCGACCGTTTCCGGCCCCTCGCGGACAATGGTGTCTTCCAGCGCCTGCGCGGCGGCAATGTCGTAATCCGGGTGATGACGACCGAGCGGCGAGCGCAGGGAGTAGGGCGTCGGCGCATGGGGCATGTCGTGCATGAGCTGCTCGAAGCCGCGCTTGCGCGCCACATGGCCCGCGATGTCGAGCGTGAACATGGTGGTGCCGTGATAGGAAATGTCGCGCCCGATGATCTTCCAGCGTTTGGTGTCGCCCGCCGCGCGGAAATGCTGGACGGCGAGCCGCGCCGCCGCATCGACGGATTCAGACCCGCCGCTTGCGAGATAGATGCGGGTGAGATGCGGCGGAAGCCAGGCCCGGGTGAGACGCTCCACCAGCCGCGTGCGCTCCGGCGTGACGAAAGGCGGCACCGCATAGGTCATCTTCGTCATCGCTTCGGCGGTGGCTTCGGCGACTTCCCGCCGTCCATGGCCGATATTGGAAACGATGGCGCCGCCCGCCGCGTCGAGAATCGCGCCGCCATCCTTCGTATAGAGCGTGCAGCCTTCCGCATGGGTGATGTCCACCGTGCGGGGCGAGGGAACGAAGGGCCAGAGAGCGGGCTTCGGGGCGTCGGCGGGGATATTCATGGGAACGCATCCTTGTCTTGGGCGGGTGCTTGCACAGGGCGGTGCCTGCCATCACCTCTTTTCATGTGTGAATGCAGTATGCCCGTCTTCCGGCGGCGCTTGAAGTGGCGCATGATGCGCGCCCCTGTTGCTGAAGGATTTTTGTCGTGACGTCCCCTGCCTCGAGTTCCGCTCCCTCTCATGTTGTCGTGATCGGCGCCGGTATCGTCGGCGTGGCGACCGCCTATGAGCTGGCGCTGCGCGGGGTGAGCGTGACGCTGGTGGAGCGGCGCGAAGGCGCGGGGCTGGAGACGAGCCGCGCCAATGGCGGCCAACTTTCCGCCTGCGAGGTCGCGCCCTGGGCGGGGCCGGAAGTGCCGGGCCTCATTCTGAAATGGTTCGGGCGCGCGGATGCGCCTTTCCGGCTGCGGCCGAAACCCGATCCCGAACAATGGCTCTGGCTGATGCGCTTCCTCAGCCGCTGCCGGGCGAGCGCGCGCGCGGAGCGGGTGCTGCCGAACCTCGAACTGGCGCTGCTGACGCGCGCAAGGCTCGACGCCTATCGCGAGGCCTTCGCCGCGGACGGCCGGACATTGGAAATGGATCATGCGCAGAACGGGATCTTGCGCGTCTTTCGCGAGCGGCACGGGCTTGAAGAAGCGCGCGAAGGCATGGCGCGCATGGACGCGGCCGGCGTCGAACAGCGCGAACTGAGCCCCGCCGAATGCGTGGAGCTGGAACCGGCGCTGGCGTCTTCCTTCCAGAAGGATGAGATCGCGGGCGGTATCTTTTGCCCGTCGGACGGGATGGGGGATGCGCATCTTTTCTGCCGGGAACTGGCCGCTGCCGCCGAAAGGCTGGGCGTACGCTTTCGGACGGCTTCCGAGGTCGAGGCCATCGAGGTGCATGACGGGAAGGCAACCGGCGTGAGGCTCGCCGACGAACTCGTCGCCGCCGACGCGGTGGTGGTGGCCGCCGGGCCGATGACGGCGCGGCTGCTGAGGCCGCTCGGGGTTCGGCTGCCGATCTATCCGGTGAAGGGCTATTCCGTGACCCTGCCGCTGGACGAGGCTGAAGCCGCCGGGCCCAACGTCTCCATCACCGACGAAGCGCGCAAGGTGGTGGTGAGCCGACTCGGCAACCGGCTGCGCGCGGCGGGGCAGGCGGAGATCGGCGGCTACGACCTGACGCTCGAAATGCCCCGGGCGCGCTCCGTCTTCCAGGCGCTGACGGGCCTCATGCCCCAGATGGGCGCGCTGGAGCCGCGCGCGGAATATTGGTGCGGGCTCAGGCCCATGAGCCCCGACGGCAGCCCGATCATCGGCGAACTGGCTTCTCGCAACCGCACGATTCGAGGGCTTTACGTGAATAGCGGGCATGGGACGCTGGGCTGGACCATGGGGGCGGGGAGCGCCGCGGCGCTTGCGGACCTGGTCTGCGACAGTGCGCCGCAACTAGACCTAACCCCTTTTTTCCATAAGCGGTTTTCCATTTAACCGGCTCACATATGTTAAATTTTTGTGCGATGCACAAAAAGTACTTGACGCAGGGGTGGGGTCTTCCCTATCTATTGTGCAGCGCACAAATCCGGCGCGCCGGTATGTGCGGGGAGACGCCCGGAAGACACGGGCGACCACGCGATAACGGAAAAAGGCTACAGCTATGACCGAGAGCAAGACGAGCACTGCCAAGTCCACGGCCAAGAAGGCCGAAGCCAAGACGGCGACGTTCCCCTCGACGCCGGCAATCGACACCGCCGCTTTCGAAGCGGCATCCGAAATCCTTCGCGAACTGACCCGGACCAACTATGAAGAGTCCGTGGAAACCGCCCGCGCCATCATGACGTCGGGCAACGTCAAATCCGCGATGGAACTCCAGACCGATTTCGTTCGCACCGCCATGAAACGCAACATGGACGCCGCTCGCGAACTGAACGAGCTGACCGTGTCCGCCATGAAAGACGCCATGGCGCCGTACACCGAGAAGTTCACCGAAGCCATGGAGAAGATGAAGGCCGCCTGACCTTCTTCTTCACTTCTGCTGTTTAGTCAGTAGCGTATCTGTTGCGTACACGCGTAAAAGCCCGGCTCCAGGAGCCGGGCTTTGTTGTTTTCGGATCGGGATGAAGAAAGCCGGCGGATCACTGCGCGGCGCGGGTCTCCCCTGCGCGGGCGGCGAGGCGCTGGCGCAGCGACATGACGGTCGGGCGGTCGTCGGCGGCGGCCTGATAGGCGTAGGTGAAGGCGCCGACGGACTGTTCGAAGACTTCCGGCGTGATCTTGTCCTGCACTTCCAGCGCGTCGAAACCGCAGCGGACCATGAAATAGAACTGGTCCTGCAGCACATTGCCGACGGCGCGAACCTCGCCCTCATAGCCATAGCGGTCGCGCAGCAGGCGCGCATAGGAATAGGCACGGCCATTGCGGTAGATCGGGAAGTCGAGCGCCACGACCGACAAATGGTCGAGATCGTCTCGAATGCGTTCCGGATGCTGACCGCTTTCGAGCTTCACGCCGATGGGCGTGTTGCGGGTGATGAGGTTGTCGCGTTCGGCTTCCCAGCGCTCCAGCGGCACGATGACGGCACCGTCCGGCAGCGCATCATCGGCGCCGACCGCGACGAAGTCCTGCTCGACGAAATTTCCGTTCTTAATGAGCTTCATAGACGTTCTCCTTGAACGGCTGGATGCCGACGCGGCGATAGGTATCGATGAACCGCTCGCCGTCTTTCCGCGTGTCGAGATAGATCTTCACGATCTTCTCGATGGCGTTGGGCAGGTCCTCTTCGGTGAAGGCCGGGCCCAGAATGTCGCCGATGGCGGTGTTCTCATCCGCCGAGCCGCCCAGCGTCACCTGGTAATATTCGACGCCCTTCTTGTCGACGCCGAGAATGCCGATATGGCCGACATGATGATGGCCGCAGGCATTGATGCAGCCCGAGGTGTTGATCTTCAGCTCGCCGATGTCGTGCTGGCGCTCGAGATCCGCAAAGCGGTTCGAAATCTCCTGCGCGATCGGGATCGAGCGCGCATTGGCGAGATTGCAATAGTCGAGACCAGGGCAGGCGATCTGGTCGGTGATGAGGTTCACATTCGCTGTCGCGAGGTCAGCGGCCTTCAGCGCGTCGTAAACGGCCTTGAGGTCGCCTTTGCGCACATGGGCGAGCGTCAGGTTCTGCTCATGCGTGACGCGCAGCTCGTCGAAGCTGTATTTTTCGGCAAGAGCGGCCACCGCGTCCATCTGGTCCGCCGAGCAGTCGCCCGGCGTGCCGCCGATGGGCTTCAGCGAGATGTTGACGATGGCATAGCCCGGCTTCTTGTGCGCGGCGGTGTTGTTTTTCACCCAGGCGGCAAAGCCCTTGTCCTCGGCGATGGCGGCATCGAGATCCGTCGCGTCGTCGGACAGCTCTTCGAAAGCCGGATCGGCGAAATAGGCCTCGATACGGTCGAGTTCGTTCTGCGGCAGATTGAGCGCGCCGGTCTTCCTGATCTCGGCGAACTCTTCCTCCACCTGACGCTGCATCTCTTCCGCGCCGATCTCATGCACGAGGATCTTGATGCGCGACTTGTAGAGATTGTCGCGGCGTCCGTTCATGTTGTAGACGCGCATGACCGCTTCGAGATAGGCGAGGAGGTCGGCCTTCGGCACGAAATCGCCGATCTTCTTGCCGATCATGGGCGTGCGGCCGAGACCGCCGCCGACATAGATCTGATAGCCGATCTCGTCCTTGTCGTTCTTCACGACCTGGATGCCGATGTCATGCACCTTGATCGCGGCGCGGTCTTCCTCGGTGGCGGAAACGGCGATCTTGAACTTGCGCGGCAGGAACGAGAATTCCGGATGGAAGGTGGACCATTGGCGGATCACCTCGGAGATGATGCGCGGGTCTTCCACTTCGTCTTTCGCCGCGCCCGCATACTGGTCGGACGTGACATTGCGGATGCAGTTGCCCGACGTCTGGATGCAGTGCATCTCGACCGAGGCCAGCTCGTCCAGAATGGCGGGCACGTCTTTCAGCGCCGGCCAGTTGTATTGAAGGTTCTGCCGCGTGGTGAAATGGCCATAGCCGCGATCATATTTGCGCGCGATCTCGGCAAGCTTGCGGAGCTGCTTCGACGACAGCGTGCCATAGGGCACGGCGACGCGAAGCATATAGGCGTGAAGCTGGAGATAGAGCCCGTTCATCAGCCGGATCGGCTTGAACTCGTCTTCCGTGATGTCGCCTGAGAGCCGCCGCGCGACCTGGCCGCGAAACTGCTCGACGCGCTCTTTCACGAGACTGTGGTCGAACTCATCGTAACGATACATGGGCTGCCTTCTTTCCGCTGCTCATCCGGCGCGTGTCTTCGATCGGTCAGGCGTGGACGCCTGCAAGTTCGGCCTGCTTGCCGAGGTCGAGCCGGACCGTGGGGCCCGCCTGACGGATGGTTTCGCGCACGCTGACCGCGCGGATCGCGCCGTCCGCCTTTTCGACTTCGAAAAGATAGGGCTCGATGATTTCGTTGTTTTCGACGAAGGGCGTTGCGCGGGCGAGAAGCGCTTCCGCCGCCTCCTTGCCCTCGGCCACTTCCGCATCCTGAAGCGATTCCGACAGCGTGCCGTCCGCCTTGAGATAGACCACGACACCGTCGATCAAACGGTTCGCCGTCAGCGCCTGTTCCTTGGCGCCTTTGCGCATGTGCTGGGCCATTGGCCGCTCCCGTCTTCAGAAGGTGGGGCAGGGGAGGAAATGCGTTGTCGCGGGTTTTACGCGCGCCACTCCGTCACCTGCCGTATTTCGCGCATAAGATGGGTGTTTTTGAATTGCGCGTCAATAGGAGTGTAGAATTATATTATTCACAGTTAAAAGATATAAAAATAGGAAAAATGGCGGATTTCAGGGATTTTTTCAATCCTGTTTCGTCATGGCCCGGCTTGTCCGGGCCATGCACGTCTTTTGTTGCTGCCATAAGGGCGTGGATGCCCCGCATAAAGCGGGGCATGACGGGACCGGAAACCCTGGCCCTCACCCCTCCTGTCGGATCGCGCTTTCGTGCCAGCGGCGTAATACCAGGTATTCCACAAGGGACAGCAGGAAAAAGATCGCAATGCCGAGCAGCGACAGCAGGAAGAGGGCGGCGAACATTTTGGGGATGTCGAGCCGGTTGCCCGCTTCCACGATCCGCCAGGCAAGGCCGGTGGAGGCGCCGGAGCCGGCGACGAACTCCGCCACCACCGCGCCGATCAGCGCGAGGCCGCCGGAAATCTTCATGCCCGCCAGGATGTAGGGAAGGGCGGCGGGAAGCTGAAGCTCGACCAGCGTTTGCAGCCGCGAAGCCCCGTAAAGTCGGAAGAGGTCGGCGAGATTGTGATCGACCGAGCGCAGGCCCAGCACCGTGTTCGACAGGATGGGGAAGAAGGCGACGATCCAGGCGAGGATAAGGAGCGCGAGTTCCACCCGGTCGAAGCCGACCCAGATGAGAATGAGCGGGGCGATGGCGACGACCGGCGTCACCTGCAGGATGACCGCATAGGGAAAGAGCGCCGTCTCCACCGCGCGGTTCTGCACGAAGAGGATGGCGAGCGCCACGCCGCCGACGGCGGCGAGCAGGAAGGCGGCAATGGTGATGCGTAGCGTGACGACAAGCGAGTCCATCAGTGAGCCGAAATTGGCGACGAGGCTTTCCGCGATAAGTGAGGGCGAAGGGAGTACGAAGGAAGGCACGTCGAAAGCCGTGACCGCGCCCTGCCAGCAGATGAGCACGCCGATGCCGACAAGGATCGGCAGCGCGATGCGCCAGAAGCGCGTCTGGAGCCAGCCATCCGACATCACGACGCCTCCCTGAGCTTTGCGGAGATCGCCGCGCACTGATCGATATAGAGATGGGATTCCCGGAAGGCGCGACCGCGTTCGGCAGGCGCCTCGATGGCGACATCGGCGACGATGCGGCCCGGCCGCGCGCCCATGACCAGCACGCGCTCCGAGAGATAGACCGCCTCATAGATAGAGTGGGTGACGAAGAGGACCGTCCATGCCTGCGCGCGCCAGAGCGCGAGGAGGTCGTCGTCCAGCGTCTCGCGCGTGAACTCGTCCAGCGCGGCGAAGGGCTCGTCCATGAGAAGGACGGGCGGTTCCGTCACCAGCGCGCGGGCGATGGAGACGCGCATCCGCATGCCGCCGGAAAGCTCGCGCGGATAGGCATCGGCAAAATCGGCAAGCCCGACCCGTGCGAGCGCCGACATGACGCGCTCGCGCGCTCGATCCTTCGATTGTCCCTTGAGCTTCAGCGGCAGCCGCACATTGTCGAAGACGGAAGCCCAAGGCATCAGCGTCGCTTCCTGAAAGACGAAGCCCAGCTCCTTCGGCTGCGTACGCGCGGCGGGCCAGGCGACGGTGCCGCTATCCGCCGAGATGAGCCCGGCGAGAATGCGCAAGAGTGTGGACTTGCCGCAGCCCGACGGCCCGACTAGCGAAACGAAGGACCCTTGCGCAATATCCGCACTCACCCCTTTCAGCGCCGTGGTGCCGCTGGAATAGGTCTTGCCGACATTGTCGAGCGAGATGAGGGGAGAGGAAGCGTTCGTCATGGGGTGAAGACTAGGGGCTTTCGATGTGGAATGGAACGAAATGAGCCGGCGTCATTACGAAAAGCCCTCCCCCTTGACGGGGGAGGGTCGGGAGGGGGTGAGGCGGCAGACGCCGGGATAGCGATGGGTCGAAAGGCCGGCCCCCTCCCGGCGCGACGCGCCGACCTCCCCCGCAAAGGGGGGAGGTGAAAGTGAAGCGAGTTCATTGCGGCGAAAGGCTCACTTCCCCTCGAGCTTCTTCTTCATCTCAAGCCCGACGCGCTTGTTCACGAAGGCGAGGGTGTAGGCCTTGTCGAGGTCGAGGTCGGCGGGATAGACGCCCGCATCGCGCATGGCGGTGTAGAACTCGCGCCAGCGCGCATCCGTCATCGCGCCGAGCCCGAGCGTTTCGGCGTCGCCTGAATCGACGATGCCGTACTGCTTCATCACCGCCCGGGAATGCGCCAGCAGATCGTCCGTCGCATCCGGATTGTCCTTTTTGATGAGCGCATCGCCGGGCGCGGGGTCGCCGTAGAGATAATCGACCCAGCCGCGAATGCTCGCATCGACGAAGGCCTGAACGATTTCGGGCCGCTCGGCGATGAGCTTGTTCGGCGCCATGATGAAGGAGGCATAGCCCGGATAGCCCGCATCGGCGAGCAGGAAGACCTGCGGTTTCACGCCGCCCTGCTTTTCGATCGTGTAGGGCTCAGAGGAGAGATAGCCCTGCTGGATCGCATCCTTGTCGGCCAGGAAGGGCGCGGTATTGAAGGTGTATTTGCGGATCTGGTCGTCGGTGAAATCATATTTCGCCTTCAGCCACTGCCAGAAGGCGCTCACCGTGGCGTCCGACACCATGATGGGCTTGCCCTTCATGTCCGCGATGCTTTTCACGTCGTCGCGCGGATGGGTGATGAGGACCTGCGGGTCTTTCTGGAAGGTCGCCATGACGGCTTTCGCGCCGGCATTCGCCACCGCCATATTGAGTGGGATGAAGGCGTTGGAGCCGATGCCGAAATCGACCGAGCCGGTGGCGAGAAGCTGGGGCACGTTCACCGCAGGGCCGCCCTGCTTGATCGAGACGTCGAGGCCCGCTTCCTTGTAATAGCCCTTGGCCAGCGCCTGATAGAAACCGCCATGCTCGGCTTCCGCCTTCCAGTCGGTGGCGAAACTCACATGAACGAGATCGTCGTCATTCGCGGGGCGGCTTGATGTGTCCAGGACGAGCATGAGCGCGATCGCGATAACGGAGAGAACGGCGCCGCCGCCAAGAATGAGACTGCGATTCATATGGAAGGTTCCCCCAATGCGGTTGGCCAAGCGGCCATATGCCCAATGTCGCGTCTTTGCGAGGAGGCGTGAGCCGACGAAGCAATCCATGCCGAGCCCGCCGCATCTGGATTGCTTCGCTTCGCTCGCAATGACGACGGAAAAGTGAGGAAAGAGACTAGCAGCGGCGGCGGGGGAGAACCAGCCGCGCGCGTCGACCGGGAAAGGCCGGATGCCGACCGCCCGGCGCGTCAGAACGGTGTGCAGTCGGCACTTCGCCGCGCGTCGCTATCCATGCCCGCCTCATGGCCATGCGCGACGACACGGCGCATCATGACGACGCCGAATTGCGCGGGTGCATGCATCACAACGTCACCGCCGCCCGCCGGGGCGTTGGCGGAGCGGGCATTGCCGGAAAAGACGAACAGGATATCGATGCGGCGCGTCTCGCCATGCCGGTCGCCGGGCGCGGTATGCGCTGTGCCGGCGGCAAATTGCATCGGGGGCGTCGGCGTCTCGCGAAAGCAGGCGGTGTAGAGCGGCAGGTCGGCTTGCGGCTCCGCTTTCATGTTCGGCGCGGTGGGCGGTCCCTCGGCCGAGGCATCGCCATTGGACGCCCGCGCGCTCTCTGAAGAGGCGCCGAGCGGCAGGCCGGGCAGAACGAAGATCATGGCAAGCTGCAGGCCCGCGACGGCAAGCAGGACCGTGCCGATCCAGAATGGCCATTTCGCCATATGGAGTTCCCCCGCCATCGGCTCCCGAATTCCCGACGGCATATTACCCAACGCAAAGCGCAAACCCCGTGCACCCCGTCTCGCCCGGGCCGCGCTTCGTTCGAAGGTATGAGAGCGCCATTATGGAACGCAGTCAAAGCACAATTTCAGGATTGGTTAACCCTGAGCGCTCTCAACTGCCCGAAAGCTCTTCGCGCTTCATTTCAAGTTCCAGCCAGCGCTCTTCGGCCTCTGCGAGTTCGGTCCTCAGGGTATCGAGCTGTTCGGTGGTTTTCGCGAATTTCTGCGGGTTTTTCGCGTAGAGGTCCGGATCGGCCAGCCGTTTTTCGAGGCTGGCGATTTCGGTCTCGATTTCCGGCATCCGCTTTTGAAGCTGCTCGAGCGCCAGACCGTCCTTGTAGGAAAGCTTGGTCTGCTGTTTGGGCTTGGCGTCACCCCGGGCGTCGGCAGGCCGCGCCTCGCGCCGGGCAGGGGCGGCATTGGACGAGCCGGACGCTTCATCCTTGCGCTGGCGGATGAAGTCGGAATAGCCGCCGGGATATTCGCGAAGCACCCCGTCGCCCTCGAAGCCGATGACGGAGGTGACGACCCGGTCGAGGAAATCGCGGTCATGGCTGACCAGCAGCAGCGTGCCGTCATAATCGGCGAGCAGTTCCTGCAGCAGGTCGAGCGTATCCATGTCGAGATCGTTGGTCGGCTCGTCGAGGATGAGAAGGTTCGACGGCTTGGCGAGCGCACGCGCAAGCAGCAGCCGGCATTGCTCGCCGCCCGACAGCGCCTTCACCGGCTGGCGCGCCTGTTGCTCTCGGAACAAGAAGTCGCGCAGATAGGAAACGACGTGCCGCGGCTGGCCGCGCACCATCACCTGATCGCCGCCGCCTTCGCAGAGCGTGTCCCAGAGCGTGGCTTCCGGGTTCAGCGAGGCGCGGGACTGGTCCACATAGACCGGCGACAAATTCGTCCCCAGGCGGATGGTTCCCTCGTCGGGTTGGAGCTGGCCGGTGAGGATTTTGAGAAGCGTCGTCTTGCCCGCGCCATTGGGGCCGATGAGGCCCACCTTGTCGCCACGCAGGATACGGGTGGAGAAGTCGCGAACGACCATGCGCGAACCGCCATCGGGCAGCGGCCAGCTTTTCGAGACGTTTTTGGCCTCGACGACCAGCGTGCCGGAGGCCTGTCCGGTTTCGAGGCCCATTTCGGCGCGGCCCGTCTGGCGCACGCGCTGGGCGCGCTGGCTGCGCATGTCGGCGAGCCGGCGCAGGCGTCCCTGGTTGCGCTTGCGCCGCGCGGAAATGCCCTCGCGCGACCAATGCGTTTCCTGCTCGATCAGCTTGTCGAGCTTGCAGGCGGTGACTTCTTCCTCGGCGAGGATCTGTTCCGACCATTCATCGAACTGGGCAAAGCCCTTGTCGAGACGCCGGATCGTGCCGCGATCGAGCCAGAGGCAGCCCGCCGTGAGCCGCTTCAGGAAGGCGCGGTCATGGCTGATGAGAATGAAGGCGCCGCGAAACTGGGTGAGGCGCTTTTCGAGCCATTCGATGCTCGGGAGATCGAGATGGTTGGTCGGCTCGTCCAGCAGCAGCACGTCGGGCTCGTCCGCCAGCACACGGGCAAGCGCCGCCTTGCGCCCCTCGCCGCCGGAAAGCGACGCGGTGGAGGCGGCGGGATCGAGCCCGAGATCGCCGAGAATGGCTTCCGCCTGATGGGGCTCCGCGCCCCCGGCGGTCGCATAATCGAGCACGGTCTCCGCGCCCGAGAAGTCGGGCACCTGCCGGAGATAGGCGATTTTCGTGCCCGGCTGGACGAAGCGCTCGCCGCCATCGGCCTCGGTGAGCCCCGCCGCGATGCGCAGCAGCGTGGACTTGCCCGCGCCGTTCCGCCCGATGAGGCAGAGCCGGTCCCCCGGCGCGAGCGAAAAGCCCGCCCCGTCGATCAGCATCTGATCGGCGAAATCGACCTTGATGTCGCGAAGCGCGAGAAGAGGCGGAGCCAAGACGTTACCCGTAACTGAAGTGTGCGGGCGCCTTTGTGACGTATCGCGGGGGCGGTGGCAATGGGGGCGTTCTTCCTGAGCGTCATGGCCCGGCTTGTCCGGGCCATCCACGACTTTAACTTTGCGGCCAAGGCGTGGATGCCCCGCATAAAGCGGGGCATGACGTTGAAGGGCTATGGAGTTGAGGCCGCTCAGTATCCCGAACCCACCACCTCGCCGCCGCGGCGGAAGCCGGAGCCCCAGCGGCGGTCGGGGTCCTGGCGGGGGGTACTGGAGAAGATGTCGGCGAGGCCTGCGAAGAAGCCGGTGAGCGCGTCTTCCGGCTGCTGCCGGCGCTGCTCGTCGGGATCCACCCAGTCATTGTCGTCGACGCCGGGGATGGGGGCGGGCGGGGTGCCCTTGAGCGAGGCCTGCATATAGTTTTTCCAGGCCCGCGCCGCAACCGTGCCGCCATAGACGCGCTTCATCGGCGTATTGTCGTCATTGCCGAACCAGACGCCGGCGATCTCGTTGCCGGTATAGCCGACGAACCAGGCGTCGCGGTAATCCTGCGAGGTGCCGGTCTTGCCCGCGGCGAGACGGTCGGACAGGCGCGCGGCCTTGCCCGTGCCCGAGGTCATGACCCGGCGCAGCATCGCATTCATGTAGCGCGCCGACCGCTTGCTCGTTGCGCGCTCGGTGCCGTTCGCATGGGTATAGAGGATCGAGCCGTTGCTCGCCGTGATCTGGCGGATCGCGTAAGGGGAGATGAGGCGGCCCTCGGCCGGGAAGGCGGCATAGGCGCCGGTGAGTTCCATCAGCGACACGCCGGACGAGCCGAGCGCGATCGACAGATTGTGCGGAATGGGCGAGCGGATGCCCAGCTCCTTTGCCGCTTCGCGGACCCGCTCCACGCCGACCTTGTCGCCCACCTGCACCGCGACGCGGTTGATGGAATGGGCGAGCGCGGTCGTCATGGTGACCTGGCCCCAGCTTTTGCCGCCCGCGTTTTGCGGCGTCCAGCCATTATAGTCGAGGGGCTTGTCGTAAAAGCCGGACCACGGCTTCATGCCGTCTTCCAGCGCGGCGAGATAGACGAAGGGCTTGAAGGCGGAGCCGGGCTGGCGGCGAGCCTGCACGGCGCGGTTGAACTGGCTGTCGCCATAGGACTTGCCGCCCACCATGGCGAGGATGGAACCGTCCGGCGAAAGCGCGATCATCGCCCCTTGCGAGATATTGAGTTTTTCGCCATTGGCCTTGAGCGCCCCGGCAATGGCGGCGGCGGCGGCGGCCTGCTTCTTGCGGTCGAGCGTGGTGCGGACGATGAGGCGGCCCTGCCGGTCCGGCAGGAGCTGGCCCACCCGGTCATAGACCCAGTCGAGGAAATAATTCTCGCTGTCCGGCGCATCGCGAATGGCCATCCGGGCGGGGGCTTTGCGCGCTTCGGCGGCTTCGGCCTCGGTGATGTTGCCGTTCGCCACCCTGGCGTCGAGCACATGGCCGGCGCGCGTGCGGGCCGCTTCCAGATTGGTGCTGGGCGCGAACCGGCTGGGCGCCTTGGGCAGCCCGGCCAGGACGGCGGCCTCGGCCAGCGTGACCTCGCGCGCGGACTTGCCGAAATAATATTGCGCCGCCGCCTCCACGCCATAGGTGCCGCCGCCCATGTAAATCCGGTTGAGGTACAACTCCAGAATCCGGTCCTTGCCAAGGCGGCTTTCAAGCCAGGTGGCGATCAGCGCTTCCTGCGCCTTGCGCCACAGGGTGCGGCGATTGTCGAGATAGAGATTCTTGGCAAGCTGCTGGGTAATGGTGGAGCCGCCCTGCACGAAACCGCCCGCGCTGAGATTGGCAAGCGCGGCGCGCAGGATCGAGCGCAGCTCGACCGCGCCATGCTCGTAAAAGCGGCGGTCTTCGGTGGCGATGAAGGCGTTCACCAGATAGGGGGGCAATTCGGCGAGCGGCACATCCCTGGCGGCGCGCCCGCCGCGCGAGCCGATCTCCTTGCCGTTGGTGTCGAGGACGGTGACGGCAAGCCCGGTCGAATGCGGACCGGCGGCGAGGCGGCCGTCGATCTTGGGCAGCGTGTCGAAAACGAGAAGCGCGGCCAGAATGAAAAAGAAGGTGAGAGCGAAGGAGGCGATGGGCGCGATCCATTCGCGGCCCTGCGGAACCTTGATCTCGCGGAGCCAGGCGATCAGCGCGACGAAGGGCGCGAGAAGCCGCGTCTTCAGGTCGCGGCGCGGGCCATCCCCCGCCGGATCGTTTTCCGGCGCAGGCTCAAGCCGTTCCGCATTGGGCGGATATTCCGGATCGTCCCACTTGTCGCTCAAAGCGCCATTGCCCCGCTGATGTCCCGTCCCCCCCATGGCACAACCATAGGGGGCGGAGAATACCGATGCCGTCCATAATCACCATGTTTGTGCAGGGGATAAGGCCGGAAAAGGGCTGAACAGGGCATGAATGGGGCACTATTGTGACCCCGGCGGCACAGATCGCGCCGCACCTTGCACTGCACACTTGACCCCGTTCACGCAAAGGGGCAAGAGGCGGCCATGAGCGATGAACCCTTCTGGCGCGTGAAGCGCCTCGATGAAATGACGAAGAGCGAATGGGAGCAGCTGTGCGACGGCTGCGCCAAATGCTGTCTCGTCAAGCTCGAGGACGAGGAGACGAACGAGCTCATCTATACCGATGTCGGCTGCGACTTGCTGGAGGCGGGCACCTGCCGCTGCACGGACTACCCCAACCGCAACAAGCGCGTGCCGGACTGCATTCCGCTGACGCCGAAAAACCTCGAAGAGATCGACTGGATGCCGCCTTCTTGCGCCTATCGGCGGCTGAAGGAAGGGCGCGGCCTCGCCTGGTGGCACCCCTTGCGCTCCGGCGAATACCACACGGTGATCGACGCCGGAATGTCCGTACAGGGACGGTTCGTCTATGAATCGGATATCACCGACGACCTCGAAGACCACGAGGCAAGCTGGCCCTTCGACGACAAGGACGAGCTGGGCGACGAGGCGGACGACTGACAGCAACGCTCGCCTCGTCATTGCGAGCGTAAGCGACACAATCCAGAGGCGGCACGTACAGCATGGATTGCTTCGTCGCTCCGCTTCTCGCAATGACGGTTCACTTTACGAGATATCCCCAATTGGCAGCGGGGCGCTGGGTTCTTATCTTCGGTTCATATCCAGAAGTGTCTCGGGGCTCGACCCCGCCGTCCAGTGCATGGCCTGCCAGCCGGCATCGCGGGCGGCGTCGATATTGGCTTTGGTGTCGTCCACCAGAAGAATGTCGCGCGGCGCGGTGCCGCTGCGCTTTTCGGCCGCCGCGAAAAAGGCGCGGTCCGGCTTTCGCGCGGCGATTTCGGCGGAATAGACGATGCCGTCCACATGATCGCGGAGCGCGAGGCGGTCCATGAGATATGCCGCGCGCAGATGTTCCTGATTGGTGGCGAGGAAGACCTGCACGCCACGCCCGCGCAGCGTATCGCAGGCGGCGAGAACGGCTTCGTCGATGCGTGCATCCTTCGAGAACCAGTAGTCGATGAAATCCTGCACGGCGAGCGAGGGCGAGAGCGCGGGCAGGCTCTCGGCGAGCGCGTCGAACAGCGGCTTGCGGCCGACGACGATATCGCCCCAATGGGGCGCGAAGAAATGAGCGTGGAGCGCATCCGGCGCGATGCCGAGATCGCGTTCGATATCGGTGGCCCATGACTGCCCGTCTTCCGGGCGGCCCGTGACCACGACTCCGTCCACATCGAGCATCAGGCACGACTTCATCGACCGCTCCTCCGACAGATCAGGCGCTCGCAGCTTCGCATTCGGCACCCCTCACCGAAACGCCCCTTCCGGCCGATAGCGATCCATCACCGAATCCAGCAACTCGTTGGTGATCGCCGGGTTCGCCTTTTGCAGGCAGGGGAGCAGGAGGGCCTTGTTGGCGCGCTGTTCTTCGCGGGTCGGATATTTGTCCGGTTCCGGCCGGACCGGGTCGAAGCAACTCAAGAATATTTCTTCCGGAACGCCGAGATCGGCGGCGATCTTGTCGGTCGGCCGGTGCGAATCCCGGTCGGCATGGGCCATGGAGCCCGGAAGGCCGAGGCCAAGACCAAGGCCGAGGAAAAGCGTAGCCATCCAGATCAGTTTTCTCATGGCAAATTCGTTCCTAGAAGGCGTTCGACGACATGCCGAGCCCAGGGGTGGGAGAATAAAGGCAATTGGAAGATATCCCCAATTGGCAAGCGGGCCGCTCCTTCCTACCTTCTTTTGTATATCGGGAAATCCGTGAACAACAGTGACGAACAGGATGCGGACGGCATCGACTGGGCGGCGGTGAAACGCGCCTATGCCGATCCTGCCATTCCGGTGCGCGACACGGCGGCAAAGCTGGGCATGACGTGGCAGGCTCTGTCTGCCAAGGCGACGAAAGAGGGCTGGCCGCTTCGCGGCGATAACCGTTCGATCGAAGACAGGCTGCCGGGGCAACGTGTCGGCGCTGTAGCGCTTCGGCATAGCACGCTCGTGTCGCGCCTGAAGCGTCTGGTCGAGCGGGAAATCGACGATATCGAAAAGGAGTACGAGCAGGAGGGTGTGCCCGCCGACCGCGAGAAGGCGGCAAGGCGCCTGACCGTGCTCGTCCGCTCGCTCGACAAGCTGACCGAAATTCAGAAGGCGGGTGTAACGCGCAGGAAGAAGGGCACAAAGGATGAGCATGGCGGCGAAGCGCTTCGGGCCGAGCTTGAACGCCGCCTCGCTCGCCTCGCTGCCGGAGACGGCGCGGGCGGCGTTCCTGAAAAGCCTGACGGCGAAGGAAGCGGCGTTTCTGGCTGAGCACTGGCCCTTCTGGGCGCGCGCCGACCAGTTACCGCCAGCGACCGACTGGACGACATGGCTGGTGCTGGGCGGGCGCGGCGCGGGCAAGACCCGTGCGGGCGCGGAATGGGTGCGGGCGCAGGTGGAAGCGGCACGCGCCGGCCGCATCGCACTTGTCGGCGAGACATATGCCGATGCGCGCGAGGTGATGGTGGACGGGCCGTCCGGCCTCATGGCCATCTCCGGCGGGACGAAGCCGAAATACGAGGCGTCGCGCAAACGCCTGCTCTGGCCCAATGGCGCGGTGGCGCAGTTGTTTTCAGCGACGGAGCCGGAAAGCCTGCGGGGACCGCAATTCGACGCGGCATGGGCCGACGAGCTGGCGAAATGGCGCTATGCGGAAGCGGCCTGGGACATGCTGCAATTCGGCCTGCGGCTGGGCAACCGGCCCCGGCAGGTGGTGACGACGACGCGTGTGGCGGGATTAAATCCGCCTCACGCGCTTCGCCCTGCAATTCCGGCACGGCAGGACGGGGCGTTTGCGTTGCGCAAGGACGACTTCAGTTCACGATGTGGCGAACCTTTTCCACATCGTCGATCGAGAGCATTTGGCGGTCCAGCTTGATCAGACGTTCTTCACGGAGCCTTTTGAGGACGCGGCTCACATGCACCTGAGTGATGCCGGTCGCCCTTGCCAGCTGGTGCTGGCGCAGAGGAAAAAACATGATGCCATCGCGCGCAAGGCCTCGCTCCTCAGCGCGATCGTAGAGTTCGAGGACCAGACTGAGAATGCGTTCGTCCGCTTCACGCCCGCTGATATCGTAGAGCCTGTTCTGGTGCACTTTGAAGACTTGTGCCGTGTAAAGGTTCAGCGCCTGCATCAGATCCGGATCGCTTTCGGCGACTTTGGCGAAGGTCGACAGCGGAAAGGCGCAATAGTCGACATCCGACAGAGCCTGCATCGCGAAAAACGGTCGTCCTTGCAACAACATCCCGCCACCGGCCAAATCGCCGGGCATGAGAATTCGAGCGATCACCTGCTCGCCGCCCTGCTTTGTAATGACGCCGGCGAGCCAACCGCTGCGAACAATCTTGACGTGTGAAATCCGCTCGTCATGCCGTTGAAGGTAGCGGCGGGCGCGAACGCGTCCGTCTTCTCGCATACCCAATCTGTCTTTTAGGGGGGGATCTCCTATCAGGGCCTTGCAGATACCGAATTTACGCAGTGAACAGGTCGTGCACGGTTCATTCGAGCGAGGTTGCTCCGGACCTCCCTCAATGGTTTCAGACATCACGGTAAGTATGTTTTTTCCTATTCGTTACAGATCGCGAAACGCGAAACCAAGACCCCGTACACAATTTGTCGGGGTTGG